>NZ_JBFRTN010000056.1:0-31814 GCF_041474095.1 Vibrio sp. 10N.222.54.A3 | reverse complement strand
ATGGAACTTGTTTGAGGTCACACGCACAAAACCACAAATAATGTATGGTAATGACATAGATTTAATAATATTAATAATATTGTATTACTTAAATTTTAATTGTTGATAACTCGCGTGTGCGAAAGGTAAAGGTAGGACTTAGGTATGATTCAAATCGTTATTGATGGGAAATATCGAATCGTCGAGCAAGGACAAACCGTTCTTGAAGCGGCAAAAACATGTGGTTTGGAGATCCCATCTTTATGTGGTTTGAATAAAACAGCGGATAAAGTGCCGTGTGATTTGTGTGTTGTGGAAGTTGATGGCGTTGGTGTTACTCGCTCTTGTGAGCTTGAAGTGTCTAATGGGCTGAATATTACCACTCAGTCAAAACAGTTAACGAATCATCGACAAGAAGCGTTGAATCGCATCATGACCGATCACTACGCTGACTGTGAGGCGCCATGCCAAACAGCCTGTCCTGCTGGGGTCGACATCCAATCTTACCTGCACCATATTGCTCAAAATGATCACATTAAAGCGATTGAAGTGATCAAAAAGACATTGCCAATGCCGCTTTCAATTGGTCGTGTGTGTCCTGCTTTCTGTGAAACCGAATGTCGTCGTAACTTGGTCGATGAATCCATTGCGATTCGCCAACTCAAACGACACGCTGCCGATGCGGATCTAGCGGCTCAAGAGAGCTACATGCCAGCGAAGAAACCAAATAAAGGCAAGAGCATTGCTATTGTTGGTAGTGGCCCCGGTGGGCTTACGGCGGGTTATTACCTATCTAACGAAGGCTATGAAGTCAGTGTCTATGAGTCGATGCCCAAAGCGGGTGGTTGGCTGCGTTACGGTATCCCTGAATATCGCTTACCTAAGTCGATTCTAGATAAAGAAATCGAGTTGATGTGTCGCAACGGAATGGTGGTTGAGTGCGGTAAAAAACTCGGTGTTGATTTTACACTGTCTGATTTAAGTAACGATTTTGATGCGGTTTGTTTAGCCGTTGGCGCATCACAAGCGGTCGAGATGAATTACCCGGGTAGCGAACTCGGAGGTTGTTATTTGGGTGTCGATTATCTGAAAGATTACGTGACCGACCAGCAGTACGTCACTGGTAAAAAGGTTGCCGTGATCGGTGGCGGTAATACAGCGATTGACTGTGCTCGAACCGCAGTTCGTGATGGCGCGGATACTACGCTGATTTATCGTCGTACTCGAGATGAGATGCCAGCAGAAGATTACGAAATCGAAGAAGCTGAACATGAGGGTGTGAAGTTCCACTTCTTAACCAACCCTGCAGAAAACATAGCCGATGAAAATGGTCATGTATCAGAAATACGATTAGAACGAATGGCTTTGGGTCCTGCTGATGCTTCAGGCCGCCGCAGCCCTAAACCAACTGGCGAGTTCTTTGTTGAAGCGTTTGATACGGTTATTGCTGCCGTGTCGCAAAAGCCTGATCTGAGCTTTATGGACAATGAAGCGATTGATATTCCTCTTACTCGTTGGAATACCGCAGATGCTGATCCACAAACCATGCATACCGGAACCGGAAATATTTTCAGTATTGGTGATTTCCGACGCGGCCCTGCAACCGCAGTCGAAGCGGTGGGGGATGGGCGTATTGCTGCACAAGCGATCGATCGCTTCTTCCACGGTGATATGGAAAATATTCCGGCCAAACCGTTTAACTCAAGAAAACACAAACAGCTCAAAGCGGTGGATCCTGAGCAATACCAGTCGATACAACGTATGGCTCGTAAGATCATGCCAGAACTAACGCCCGAGCAGCGTGAACAAAGCTTTGATGAAGTAGAAACAGGGTTTGATAATGCTGATGCAATAGCGGAAGCAGCAAGATGTCTAGAGTGTGGTTGCCAAGCCAATACCGATTGCGACCTACGAGACTACTCGACCGAATACAAAGCAACGCAAACGCATCCAGAGTACAAAATCGATGTGGCTTCGAATGAGAGTTGGCAGGCGATTCGTGCTGAAGAAGCGAAGGTCGGGTTAACAAGACAAAAATTTTCGGTCGATGACAGTTCTGAGTTCATTATCTTTGACGCCAACCGCTGTATCAGTTGTGGCCAGTGTATCCAAGCCTGTCGCGAACAGAATGTTCATGGCGTTCTAAGCTTCATGAACCAATCCGATGGCAAACCTGCATCAAGACCCGAATGTCGCCCTAACTTTGGGGCGGACAAGACCTTAATGGGCGACTCAAACTGCGTTCAATGTGGATCGTGTATTCAGGCGTGTCCAACCGGTGCAATGGTGGATGCTCGCGACAGAAAGCAGGGAGACACAGACGTACTCAAGAAAGTCGATACCATCTGCACCTATTGCGGTGTCGGCTGCAAGCTAACCATGCATATCGATGAGCAGAAAAACAAAATCCGCTATATCGAAGGCGGAGACTCTCCGGTTAATGAAGGCATGTTGTGTGTTAAGGGACGATTTGGCTTCGATTTTGTGGGCAGCGATGCGCGTTTAACCACACCATTAATTCGTAAAGATGGCTGGTTGCAACCTGCAAGTTGGGATGAGGCAGTTAAGCTTATTGCCGAGAAGTTTACTGCGATTAAGCAAGGCTTTGGCAGTAACGCTTTAGCGGGGTTCTCGTCGGCGAAAACCACCAATGAAGATAACTATGCCTTCCAAAAATTCATACGTCGTGAACTCGGTACCAATAACGTCGATCACTGTGCGCGCCTTTGTCACGCATCTACTGTTACTGGTTTAGAGGCTTCGCTAGGTAGCGGGGCGATGACCAATGATATTCCAAGCATCAAGCACTCAGATGTGATCTTTATTATTGGCTCCGACACCACGTCAGCACACCCAATTATTGGCTCGCATATCAAGCAAGCTGTGAGACATGGTGGAGCGAGATTGATCGTTGCCGATCCAAAACGAATCGATATTGCTGACCATGCTGAACTTTATTTAGCGCACCGACCGGGTACTGATGTAATGTTGATCAATGGTGTGATGCAGCAAATCATCAAACACGGTTGGTACGACCAAGAGTATATCGAAGACCGTGTGGATGGCTTTGATACCTTGCTTCAAGAGGTAATGTCACCAAGTTATTCACTAGACAAAGTGGAGCTGGTAACTGGCGTTAAAGCGGAAGACATCTTCGCAATGGCGCGATTGATTGGTACTGCAGAGCGTACAGCGGTGTACTACTCGATGGGCATTACGCAACATACCACTGGTCACGATAACGTTCGATCAATCGCTAACCTACAGCTCTTGTGTGGCAATATCGGAATTGAAGGCGGCGGTATCAACCCATTACGTGGTCAATCCAATGTTCAGGGTGCGTGTGACATGGGCGCATTGCCAAATAACCTTCCGGGTTATCAGAAAGTGTACAACCCAATGGTTCGTCAAAAATTCGCGATGGAGTGGGGTGTTTCTGACCTACCGGCTGAAACAGGCTTAACGTTGACCGAAATTATTGATGGAGCGTGTCATCGAGATGTTCGTGGTCTGTACGTAATGGGCGAGAACCCAGTGCTGAGTGACCCGAACCAAGCGCATGTGATTGAAGGTCTTGAAGCGTTAGATTTCCTCGTGGTTCAAGATATTTTCTTAACCGAAACCGCTCAATATGCCGATGTGGTGCTACCGTCTTGCTCGTTTGCTGAGAAGTCTGGTCATTTTACTAATACCGAGCGTCGTGTTCAGCGTATTAACCCGGCGGTATTGCCTCCAGGTGAAGCGAAAGAAGATTGGGTGATTATCCAAATGTTGGCTAATGCGATGGGCGGCAATTGGGAATATGACTCGGTTGCTGATATCACCAATGAGATAGCGCGTGTCACGCCACAGTATGGTGGTTTACGTTGGGAGAACATTACGGTGAACGGCGTGCAATGGCCAAGTAATAAGAACAACCCTGATGGCACACGTATCATGCACCAGACCCAATTTACGCGTGGGCGTGGTCAAATGGAGGCGATTCCGTTTAGATACGCTGCTGAGCTACCGGATGCGGAATACCCGTTAGTATTAACGACAGGCCGTATTCTAGAACAGTTCCACACCGGAACCATGACACGTAAAACAAAAGGGTTGGATAACTTAGCAGGGCCGCGTGCCATGGTGAGTGTTCATGATGCTGAAGCGCTAGGTATCTCGAATGGTCAGATGCTTAAGGTCTCAACACGTCGTGGTGAAATCGAAATCGCGGCCTTTGTGACTAAACGAATGCAAAAGGGTGTGGTATTTATTCCATTCCATTTTGTTGAATCACCAGTTAACCGTTTGACTACCACAGCGACTGATCCACACGCGAAGATCCCTGAATTTAAGGTGGCGGCTGTGCGTATTGATCCTATTCGTGAGCCTGAGTGTGAAGTAACAGAGGCTTAATCATATTAGCTCGGTGAAGACGGCTGGCATTAAAAAGCCGCGTAACTCTCAGAGTTATGCGGCCTTTTTATCGAGCTAGATTCAGTATCAATAACTGAGTCGTTTCGCTTTAATTTAGATGAGCTTAGTTTTGAACAATTTCGCTACCGTGAACACCAAATTGCTTAGCAGCGTAGGCAACGCGCTCTGCTGGTTTTGGGTATTCAGCCGGTGTGCCCAGGTTTTCAATATGATGCAAGCGAGGTAATAAACCTGCGCCGTTTGCAATCTGTATTGCTAATCCAGGGCGAGCGTTTAGCTCCAGTACCATCGGGCCTTCTTCTTGGTCTAAAACCATGTCCGTACCCATGTAACCAAGGCCTGTCATTTCCCAAGCACTTGATGCAAGTGTCAGCAGCTTTTCCCAATGGGGTACTTGTAGTAGCGCCAACTCTTTACCCGTATCTGGGTGGTGAGTCACTGGGTGGTCAAATTGAACCGCACGAACGGCTTTACCCGTAGCGATACAAATACCTACGCCCACAGCACCTTGGTGCAAGTTAGCTTTACCATCAGAAGCCGAAGTCGATAGACGCATCATCGCCATTACAGGGTAGCCCTTGAATACAATGATTCGTACATCTGGTACACCCTCGTAACTGAAGCCGTCAAAACACTCGTCAAACTTGATGAGGTTTTCAACTACAGCAACATCGTTCTTACCACCGAGTGAGAAAAGACCCGCGAGAGCGTTACTGATGTGGCGCTCTACGTCTTCTTCATTGATAGTCGAACCCGATGGCTTGGTGTAAACGCCGTCCTTGTGAGAAGTCACAACAAGGATACCTTTACCACCACTGCCTTGAGCTGGCTTGATTACGAAACCCGGCCACTCTTTTACCATCTTGTGGATTGTTTTTACTTCAGCTTGATGACCAATCACGCCAATCAGTTTTGGTACAGTAGCACCAGCCTGTTCAGCAATGATCTTCGTCTTAAGCTTGTCATCAACGAGTGGATACTTGGAACGATCATTGTAGCGACCAATATAACTATGGTTACGCTTGTTCATTCCCATTATGCCTTTGTCTTTCAACCTAAACGGTGAAGTAAACTGATCAAACATAACTTAGTCCTCCGCTAGCGGTTTAAAGCGACGAAGCTCGGTTAGACGGTATCCTGTGTAGTTACCTAGTAGCAAGATGGTCGCTAGAATAACAAGTTGTAAACCAATAAAGTTAAACGTTAAGTGCTGAATGAACGGGTTAGTCATGCCTAAGTAAACAAGAACCGCAGTGAATAGAGAACCACCACCTTGCAGCATTACTTCTTTCGCGCCTTCTTCTTCCCATAGGATAGACATACGTTCGATAGTCCAAGATAGGATAATCATTGGGAAGAACGTAATGGATAGACCTTCAGTCAGACCCACTTTAAACGCGACCACAGTGAATACAGAAATAATCATGATTACCGTGATGATTACGGCGGATATCCTGGCGACCAGCAGTAAGTTGAGCTTGGATAAGTAACTTCGAATAATAAGACCTGTACCTACGATAAGTAGGAAGCCGACAATACCCGTTACCAATTGTGTTTGTACAAAGGCTACCGCAATCAGTACAGGCATGAAGGTACCGGACGTTTTCAGACCGATGATGACACGTAGGAACACAACAATCAGAGCACCGATAGGAATCAGCATGATGGTTTTAAACATCGCTTGCTCTTCTAGCGGCAGACTATGAATGGAAAGGTTTAACAGTTGATCCGCAGAGACTTTACTGTTGGTTGCTTCAGTGGGAGTCACCTCCTGAGCAATCATCGAGAAGTGAACTTTACTGTTCTGACCGCCAACCACGTCTAATAGAGATACATTTGATTCATCCCAAATTAGCAGGTTTGGCTGAACTTGCTGTTCGCTTGATTCAGGAGAGAATAAAACCCATTGGTCGTTATCCCAGATCTGGTTCATTTGCTGGATAGATTGACGACGACGTCCATCTTCTAGCTCGATAACACCAACCACTTTATTGTGAATGTTTGCTGATGAAAGTAGCTTGTGTGTCGCTTCCACTTTAGTCATGTTATTCAGAATAAGCGCTGAGTTTTGGCTGTCTGGATCGTTAAGTGTTTTGATGAGCTCACGGGTAAAAGTGAGGTTGTCTGCAGAACGCTTTGTCGCTCTATCAATCAATGCAAAAGAAGCGGCTTCTTCAGGGCCGTCGAAGCTTGGCTGTGCGACTTCGCCTTCTGGCGGTATAGCATCAACTTTTGCTTGGTTGTCGACTAGGAATTGTGTTTTGTAGTAGATAGTTTGAGGGCCATCTGCGTATCGAATAGACCACTCTGCGCGGCGACCTGATTCGGTATTCAAGTAAGAGATACCATAACCTGGCGATGAAGCCGATTCGCCGATAAGTGTGTAGTTAGACTGAGTATGAGGAGCCGCTAAGGAAACTTTTGCTTCTTTGCCTACTGCGTTGAACTCGATGCGAGCTTCAACGTCCCAAACCTGTCTGGTTTCCCCTGGAGTCCAAGGTACACCGTAGGTCGTATGTCTGAACATACTCAGTGTTATACCTGCCACAATAAGCAGGAATATAGAGATATAAAATGGAATTCTTGACGTCATAGCTTACCCTACTATTGTTATTTAACTTCCGTTTGTACGTACTTTTTACTTACATCTACTAGCGCTATGTCTTTGATAAATTCGCGCCCTAGTAATACAGGGTGACTCATTTGAGAGCGATCCGCCAATGTAAATTGCGCTTTTTCATGGATTTTTCCAACTTTAACCCATAATTCAATCACAGCTCGACGTTCTGTCTGATCATTCGTTGATTGGCGGATTTTCACATAACGTACAACAGGCGCTTCAATCCATTTTTGGTCTTCTGCCGCTTGTCCTTGGTCTTCTAGGTGGAACTTAACCCAGTTCTTACCATTTCGTTCGAATTCTTTAATATCGACGGCATTCAAAGAAGAGGTTGTTGCGCCGGTATCCACTCGCGCATCAAAGCTTTGTTTGATTGAGTCGATAGACACTTTTTCGATTCCGCCAAGGATAGTCGGTTGTGAGGTAGGAGCGATAGGAGCCGCTGCAACTGCCACGGGTTCTTCTTCCTCTAGCTCTTCAATGACTTTGTGTTCCATGCTTGTTAGATGAACATCTAACTGATTTGAAAGGGTGATGATTTCGTCTTCTAAGCTTTCAATGTAATCACTTTGATTACTGACTTGCAGTTCAAGATTTTGAACCTTATTTGCGATGTTTGTCTCTGAGCGGGCAATAGCATCGAGAGTTTCTTGGTGGTAGGCAGCACCGTTAGTAAGGGTACAACCAGAGAGCAAACCAACCGCCACAATAGGCGATAATCGCTTAAACATAAAAAAACCTTTGGAAATTAGAGAATAGTTCAGACTATTTAGAAGTTTAGCCCACAAAAAAGGATGCGTGAAGCATCCTATTGTAAGAGTCTGGTCATATTGAATCGCAATGTGAGCGCTACGCCAATTATTGTAATTTTAAATAGCTCACTTATTAAGCATAAGTCAATTTTTGTTCAATTTGCGCGCATTTTTGTGAAAGCTCACAGCGAAGCAAAAGGTGGCGCTGTAGCCACCAAAAAGCCATTACTCTGTTATCGGCTAAATAATGGCTTTCGGGCATCACATTTATGGCTTGGTCGCCACAAGAATGGCACGTCTTGGTGCTGGGTGACCTTCAACCGTTTTACTTGGATCATTCGGGTCTAAGTAATCTGGTAGAGAGTTGTGTGTCATCCATTCTGTCGTGCGTTGCTCGCCGATTGTCGTGACATTCTCATCCACGATGCGCACGTCTTCAAAGCCGACCTGTTCAAGCCAGCGTTTCAGAGCTCGAGCAGAGGGGAAGAAGTACACGTTTCTCATCTGCGCGTAACGGTCAACAGGAACCAGAACTGCATTTTCATCGCCTTCAATCACTAAGGTTTCAAGCACTAATTCACCGCCAGACACCAATTGGTCTTTCAGTTGAATCAAGTGATCAAGCGGAGAGCGACGGTGGTATAGCACGCCCATGCTGAATACAGTGTCGTACGCTTCCAGTTTTGGTAGTTGTTCAATACCTAGAGGTAAAAGGTGCGCACGTTGGTCATCGCCCATCAACTTACGGATCGCTTCAAACTGAACCAAGAAAAGGTGAGAAGGGTCGATACCTACTGTAAGACGAGCGCCTTCGCCAAGCATGCGCCACATGTGGTAACCATTGCCACAACCTACATCGAGCACAGAACGGTTTTTAAGTGGTGAGATATGTGGAAGCACACGATCCCATTTCCAGTCACTGCGCCATTCTGTATCGATATGAATGTCGTGAACCGTGTAAGGACCTTTTCTCCAAGGGTGGAAAGTCTTTAGCAAGCTTTCTAACTTTTTAAGTTCACCCGTGTGGAACGGTGTAGAGCTGCCAATGGTCACTGAGTTTTTCAGATCAACTTGGTCAGGCACACCTTGTGGAATCTTGTTCAATGCACGTAACCAGCGGTCGAAGTCACCGTGCTCTGCATTTTGCCAATCCGTCAGCTGTTGAGGAAGAACATTTAGCCACGGCTGAAGGCGAGTATCTTGGGCAATAAGTTGATAAAAATTGGCAAAATTAAACATTAGAACAAGTTCCTAAATTTTATTACTCGATACTATCGTCATCCTCGAACGCGAGTCGACGAGTGCATCGGGGATCTATAAATAGATGCTAGAGTGTTTTGTTAAGGGGCGCTTTCTGAGTCGCTCGACACTCATAAAAATACTAGTGATTAAGGTAAAGCTAAAAAGAGAGATTCCCTATCACGTTTATCCCTCACAGTAGGGAATGACGGGTATCATTCAGTATCACTTAGCTAGACTATTTAATAGCAAACATTGAACCAAAGTTGAAACATTGGAACCAGACTTCGCTGCTTGAGAAGCCAATCTTATCAAATCGCTCTCTGTGAACAGGGATCGAATCCGGGCGCATCACGTTTTCAATTGCGCTACGTTTCTGACTTACTTCTAGCTCGCTGTACCCGTTAGCACGTTTGAAATCATGGTGCAGGTCGATAAGCAGTTCATTTGAGCTTTCATCTTCGAATACGTATTTTTCTGACAGGATTAAGATCCCGCCTGGGCGCAGGCCAGCATGAATTTTCTCAAGCAGAGCGTATCGATCGTCTGGAGAAAGAAATTGCAGCGTAAAGTTAAGCACCACAACAGAAGCGTCTTTGATTTCCACTTCACGGATGTCGGCTTCAATCACTTCTACCGGTGTGTCACTGCGGTAAGCATTAACGTGCAATTTGCAGCGCTCAACCATGGCTTCTGAATTATCGATCGCGAAAATCGTGCAGCCTTCTTGCTGAATGTGACGACGCATAGAAAGTGTCGCAGCACCAAGCGAGCAGCCAAGGTCGTAAATATTAGAGTGTGGCTTTACAAAGCGCTCAGCCAGCATGCCGATTGCAGAGATGATATTGCTATAGCCAGGCACCGAACGTTGAATCATATCCGGAAATACTTCAGCAACCCTTGCATCAAAGGTGAAGTCTCCAATTTTATCAATAGGAGCGGAAAAGATATTGTCTGTGTTGCTCATAGCATTTTCTCTCGACAGTCAGCGTAATTGGCACAAAATTCGTACCAAATAAAAGGGGGCGTATTTTACGTAAAAAAAACGCCACTGTCACGAAAACTGAGATTTAGCTCAAGGTTCGAAGCTACTTACAAGTGAGAGGTTAAAACATCGAGATTTGGTGATTGCCTTTTTGAGCTGGAAACTGAGCCAGTTCGGGCAGTAATAATGATGTATTTTCAGAGACTTGCTTTTGTAGCCTCTTATAAATAGCAATCGCAAGTTCAGGTGCGTGGTTATTGTCTGGGGTGTGGATCATTAAATAGGGCTGCTTGCCTTCATTAAGCCAGTTTGGGATTTTGGCAAACCAAGGCTTAAAAAACTCAATATTAGGTTCTTGGTCTGGGTGACCAATAAATCGAATCATCGGGTTATTGGCGGTAGCAATTGCATGAACAGGAACACGCGGTTTTTTCTGATGCGCATCGATCACCGCTTCTGTGGTGGGTGGCGCAGAGAAAACGGGGCGGCTGTCCATGATGATGCGATTGATGCCTTCCTCAACCAGCCATTGGTTGAAGCGTTTTTCCGCATCGCCCTTATCAAAGAAACCTAAGTGTCGAACTTCGACGCCAAGCTGCATATCTTTTGGGAATAAGGTGCAAAACTTTTGTAGGGCAGGCAGCATGCTGGGCTCAAAACTGTGCGGCAGCTGAATCGTCCATTGACCAATACGGTCATGCAGTGGCGACATCGTCATCAAGAACTCTTTGAGTTCGGCTTGGCAGTGTCTCAGTTGTTGCTGGTGGGTGATGAATTTGGGCAATTTGAAGGTGAACTTGAAATCATCGTGACTGGCGGCTTTCCAATTGTGAACGGTAGACATACTTGGCGTAGCGTAAAAGGTGGTGTTGCCCTCAACGGTATGGAAAACTTGGGTGTATTTTTCCAAGCGTTCGGCAGGCTTGGTGCCTTTACCGTAGAACTGACTTTGCCACTCAGAATGAGACCACATAGTTAATCCAAGTCTTAGAGGTAAAGTTTCTGTTGTTATTACACGATTATCCATCTATTACACCGTTATCCATCACGCCATCAGTCATTACAAAAAGTTTTTGGGTTGAAACGAAAATCTACTTTACGAGAGTTTTGCTGATTAAGGTACTTTCGAGATATAATTATCGCAATTTTTTCGGTTTTGATGAATCTTTGCGCACTTGATGGGCTAAAAAGCAGCAAAGCCAGATAAAACACAATAAATTCGAATGTGGAAGGTCGATTTTAAGCGAGTTTCCGCGTATAAATGTTCCTTTGCTCTGTTGTGTGGAATGACCACTGACAGCTTGGAAATTAGTAAATAATTAAGAGATTGGGAAATTCATTATGCGTACCCATTACTGTGGTAACCTGAACAAGTCCCTGGCGGGACAAACTGTAGAATTGTGCGGCTGGGTAAACCGTCGCCGTGATTTAGGCGGTCTTATCTTTATTGATATGCGTGATCGTGAAGGCATCGTTCAGGTTGTTGTCGATCCAGATATGAAAGATATCTTCCCGATCGCTAACCAACTGCGTAATGAATTCTGTATCAAGTTTACTGGTGAAGTACGAGTTCGTCCGGACAGCCAAGTAAATAAAGACATGGCTACTGGTGAAGTAGAACTTTACGCGACGGGTCTAGAGATCATTAACCGTTCAGAAGCGCTTCCACTAGACTTCAACCAAACGAACTCTGAAGAGCAGCGTCTTAAGTACCGTTACATCGATCTTCGTCGTCCAGAAATGAGCGACCGTATTAAGCTTCGTGCACGTGCTTCTAGCTTCGTTCGTCGTTTCCTAGATGAGAACTTATTCCTAGACATCGAAACGCCAGTACTAACGAAAGCGACACCAGAAGGTGCTCGTGACTACCTAGTACCAAGCCGTGTTCACAAAGGTAGCTTCTACGCACTTCCTCAATCTCCTCAGCTTTTCAAGCAACTGCTGATGATGTCTGGTTTTGACCGTTACTACCAAATCGTTAAATGTTTCCGTGATGAAGATTTACGTGCTGACCGTCAGCCTGAATTTACTCAAATCGATATCGAAACATCTTTCATGACTTCTCAAGAAGTACGTAACGTGACTGAGAAGCTTGTTCACGATATGTGGAAAGAACTTCTAGATGTTGAACTAGGTCAATTCCCAGTAATGCCTTTCTCTGAAGCGATTCGTCGTTTCGGTTCTGATAAGCCAGATCTACGTAACCCACTAGAGCTAGTTGACGTTGCTGACTTGGTTAAAGATGTTGAATTCAAGGTATTCTCTGGCCCAGCTAACGACGAAAAAGGTCGCGTAGCAGTTATCCGTGTTCCAGGTGGTGCTAAGCTAACTCGTAAGCAAATCGACGGCTACGCTGAACATGTAAACATCTACGGCGCGAAAGGCCTAGCTTGGATGAAGGTTAACGACCGTGCTGCAGGCATGGAAGGTATTCAATCTCCAGTTGCTAAATTCCTAAGCGAAGACGTAATCAACGGTATTCTAGATCGTACTCAAGCTGAATCTGGCGATATCATTCTGTTCGGCGCAGACAAAGCGGGCATCGTTGCTGAAGCAATGGGCGCACTTCGTCTTAAACTAGGTACGGATCTAGAGCTAACAGACACATCTGCATGGGCTCCACTGTGGGTTGTTGACTTCCCAATGTTCGAAGAAGACGGCGAAGGTAACCTACACGCAATGCACCACCCATTCACATCACCACTAGGTGTGAACGCAGAAGAGCTAAAAGCGAACCCAGCAGCAGCAAATTCTGATGCATACGACATGGTAATCAACGGCTACGAAGTAGGCGGCGGTTCTGTACGTATCCACAACGCAGAAATGCAAACAGCGGTATTTGGTATCCTAGGTATCGAAGCACAAGAGCAACAAGAGAAGTTCGGCTTCCTACTTGAAGCGCTTAAGTACGGCACGCCACCTCACGCTGGTCTAGCATTCGGTCTTGACCGTCTAGCAATGCTGCTTTGTGGTACTGAGAACATCCGTGACGTTATCGCATTTCCGAAAACAACAGCTGCAGCATGTCTACTGACAGACGCGCCAAGCCTAGCGAACCCAGCATCACTGGAAGAGCTAGCAATCGCAGTTAAACTAGCGAAGAAAGAAGACTAATCAAGCGATTAGCCTAACTTTCTACTGAAGCTTTGAGTTTTCGATAGAGCTAAATTTTGTAGTAGAACAATAAAATGCCCGTTAATTTGACGGGCATTTTTTTTTGCGTTCGATATACTAAGCTCATAAAGCATGTATAAATAATCAGTATTTGAAGTTATGTCTATTATCTTAGGGATTGACCCTGGCTCACGCATTACCGGTTACGGTGTTATTCGTCAAAATGGCCGCCACCTATATTACTTAGGGAGTGGTTGCATTCGCACCTCAGAAAAAGAGTTGCCGGGTCGACTCAAGCAGATCTATGCAGGTGTGAGCGAAATTATTACTCAGTTCCAACCGGATGTGTTTGCGATAGAGCAGGTCTTCATGGCGAAGAATGCAGACTCAGCGCTTAAGCTTGGGCAAGCTAGGGGCAGCGCGATCGTAGCGGCTGTAAATGCGGATTTGCCTGTTCATGAATACGCGGCTCGTTTAATTAAGCAAGCGGTGACGGGTAATGGTGGTGCAGATAAGTCGATGGTTCAGAACATGGTGATGAGCATGCTTAAGTTACCCGCTAAACCACAGGCCGATGCTGCCGATGCTCTAGGCGTAGCGATCACTCACGCCAACACCAATAAAACTTTGATAGCGCTTGCGGGTAAAGCAACAGGTGCAAGAAAAGGGCGTTACCGATAACCATAGGCTATGGCGTTTCTGAAGACAGAATCATTCGGTTTCTTAAGCTAAGCAAGCTTAAATAAATCATCTTAATAAACACAAAGAACTGGATAAGCATCCAGTTCTTTTATATTCTGTCCCTCAAATTATATTCCATCAAGAGAGTGAATTGTGATCGGACGTCTACGCGGTACATTAATAGAAAAACAGCCACCAGAATTACTAATCGAAGTGAGTGGCGTTGGCTATGAAGTTCAAATGCCAATGAGCTGTTTTTACGAATTACCAAACGTGGGCGAAGAGGCAATCATCTACACGCACTTTGTTGTACGTGAAGATGCGCAGCTACTTTATGGTTTTAACACGGTTAAAGAGCGTGCGCTGTTCCGTGAAGTGATCAAAGCGAACGGTGTGGGCCCTAAGCTAGGCCTTGGCATTCTTTCAGGCATGACGGCTAGCCAGTTTGTTCAAAGTGTTGAACGTGAAGACATCTCGACGCTGGTTAAACTTCCGGGTGTGGGTAAGAAAACCGCTGAACGTCTGGTTGTTGAAATGAAAGACCGCCTGAAAGGGTGGGGCGCGGGTGACTTGTTTACTCCAGCGACAGATGCAGCTCCGATTGATTCTATGCCAACCGTTCACGACGCGGAAGAAGAAGCGGTAAGTGCGCTACTTGCATTAGGCTACAAGCCGACTCAAGCTTCCAAGGTGGTTTCTCAAGTGGCTAAAGATGGCATGACCAGTGAACAGTTGATTCGCGAAGCTCTGAAATCGATGGTTTAATACCCAATATACGTGTTCGACAAAATAGACTCATTCACTTTGCCTTTACACAGAGTCAAGAAGCGCAGAGTCAACAAGAGCATAGTTAGGAATAGCAGAATTTATGATTGAAGCCGATCGCCTTATTGCACCGGATAACCCAGTATTCAAAGATGAAGATGTCATTGATCGTGCAATACGCCCTAAAGCACTGGCTGACTATCAAGGTCAGGATCACGTTCGTGGCCAGATGGAGATTTTCATCAAAGCGGCACAACTGCGTAACGAGGCGCTCGACCATCTGTTGATATTTGGCCCTCCAGGCTTGGGTAAAACCACGTTGGCGAACATTGTTGCCAATGAGATGGATGTCAACATTCGTACGACTTCAGGCCCTGTTCTAGAAAAAGCAGGCGACCTAGCGGCGTTACTGACCAATCTCGAAGAAAATGATGTCCTGTTCATTGATGAGATTCACCGTTTAAGCCCTGTGGTTGAAGAGGTGTTGTACCCTGCAATGGAAGACTACCAATTAGATATCATGATTGGTGAAGGCCCAGCGGCACGCTCTATCAAGATTGACCTTCCTCCTTTTACTTTGATTGGCGCAACCACTCGTGCTGGCTCACTGACATCGCCGTTACGTGACCGTTTTGGTATTACTCAGCGTCTTGAGTACTACAAGGTTGAAGATCTACAAAACATCGTTCAGCGCAGTGCAGACTGCCTTGGTCTTTCTATGGAGTCCGAAGGGGCGCTAGAAGTTGCTCGCCGAGCTCGTGGTACGCCACGTATTGCTAACCGTCTACTGCGCCGTGTTCGTGATTATGCGGAAGTAAAAGGCGACGGGCATATTTGTCCGGAGGTTGCTGACAAAGCGCTAAACATGTTGGATGTCGATGCTAAAGGTTTCGACTACATGGATAGAAAGCTTCTGCTGGCGATTATGGAGAAGTTTGGTGGTGGTCCGGTAGGTATCGACAACATGGCTGCCGCGATTGGTGAAGAGAGAGACACTATTGAAGATGTGTTAGAACCTTACTTGATTCAACAAGGTTACCTACAAAGGACGCCAAGAGGTCGAATCGCGACCGACAGAGCGTATTTACACTTTGGAATAGATAAACCCTCCAATCGTTAAATTATTCATTTTTAAAGATCCCAGTTGCATAAGCGCTGGGTTTTTTTGCTTTTTACTGAATAACAACTCTTTGAGCGAGTCGATAAAAAGATCGAAAAGGGAGCTTCAAAAATGGAAACTTTGATTTCAGGTTTGATTTAGATAACAGGAAATGAAATAAGTTGTCATATTTTTTGTTAATACTTTATAGGTAGTTGTAATTCGGATGTTGAGGCGGTGCTGAGCATTTGTCACAGATATCATGCGCTGTTATTAAGACAAGCATAATTGGTGTGATTTTAATCATAATTGTACAAAAAAAACTCTAATTTGCTCGAATAAATTTGATACAAATCAACGCAGGGTTCTCCCATAAACCTTTTGAAACATACTGATTTTACCAGTAATATTAGCGCCAGCTATATTAGCTCATGCTTAACAATAATCTAACTATAACGGTACGTTTTTGCTACAAATTTCAACTTGTAATAACAATTACATAAATTGTTTTAACATGGATTTTTGCGGTGAATAATCACACAAGTGTCATTCAGCCGACACAAAGGAGTTACCATGATTGATGTTGTTGATCTGTCGCGATTGCAGTTTGCATTTACAGCGATGTATCACTTCCTATTTGTTCCACTGACTTTAGGTATGGCATTTCTACTTGCCATTATGGAGTCAGTTTATGTAATGACTGGCAAGCAAATTTACAAGGACATGACCAAGTTCTGGGGTAAATTGTTTGGTATTAACTTTGCTCTTGGTGTAGCGACAGGCTTAACCATGGAGTTCCAGTTCGGTACTAACTGGTCTTACTATTCTCACTATGTTGGCGACATCTTTGGTGCTCCGCTGGCTATCGAAGCGCTTGTTGCATTCTTCCTAGAGTCTACTTTTGTTGGTCTTTTCTTCTTCGGTTGGGACAGATTGTCGAAGCGTCAACACTTAGCGGTAACATGGTTAGTAGCACTTGGTTCTAACTTTTCTGCGCTTTGGATCTTGGTAGCTAACGGCTGGATGCAAAACCCAGTGGGTGCGGAATTTAACTTTGAAACTATGCGTATGGAAATGGTGAGCTTCGCTGAAGTTGTACTAAACCCAGTAGCACAGGTTAAATTCGTACACACAGTAGCGTCTGGTTACACAACGGGTGCGATGTTCATCCTTGGTATCAGCTCATACTACATTCTTAAAGGTCGTGACCTTGCCTTTGCTCGTCGTTCTTTCGCGATTGCAGCATCTTTCGGTATGGCGGCGATCCTGTCAGTAATCGTACTAGGTGATGAATCTGGTTACGAGCTTGGTGAAGTTCAGAAAGTGAAGCTAGCTGCTGTAGAAGCAGAGTGGCACACGGAAGAAGCACCAGCAGCATTTACTGTTTTTGGTATTCCTAACCAAGAAACAATGGATACTGACTACGCAATTAAGATCCCTTACGTAATGGGTATTATTGCAACGCGTTCTCTTGATAAAGAAGTAACGGGTCTACGTGACCTACGTGATGACCACGTTGATCGCATCCGTACAGGTATGTACGCATACGAACTACTTGAGAAACTACGTGCGGGCGATAAGTCTGAAGAAAACATGGCAGCGTTCGATGAAGTGAAAGGTGACCTAGGTTACGGTCTACTTCTTAAGCGCTACACAGATGACGTTGTTGATGCAACAGAAGACCAAATCCAAATGGCTGCGGATGATTCAATCCCAACAGTTTGGCCTCTATTCTGGTCATTCCGTCTGATGGTTGCTTGTGGCTTCATCATGCTGTTTGTATTCGGTGCTGCGTTTGTTCAAACGTGTCGTCAGAAAATCGAACAGAAACCATGGGTACTTAAAGCTGCGCTATTCTCAATCCCACTGCCTTGGATTGCGATTGAAGCAGGTTGGTTCGTTGCTGAGTTTGGTCGTCAACCATGGGCGGTTGGTGAAATCCTACCGGTTAACGTTGCTGCATCAGCACTAACTATTGAACAGCTTTGGACTTCTCTATTCGCTATCCTGGCATTGTACACAGTGTTCTTGATTGCTGAAGTTTACCTAATGCTGAAATTCGCACGTAAAGGTCCAAGTAGCTTGAAGACAGGCCGTTACCACTTCGAACAAAACGATAACTCTGTTGAAGACAAAGTTAGCCGTTCAGTTGAAGTATAAGTGAGGGAATATTAATGTTTGATTACGAAAGCTTACGACTCATTTGGTGGGTATTGATCGGTGTTCTACTGGTTGGTTTCGCCGTAACTGATGGCTTCGATATGGGTGTTGCCGCTCTTTCTCCTGTTATCGGTAAGAGCGACACTGAACGTCGTATTATGCTCAATACTATTGCCCCTCACTGGGATGGCAACCAAGTTTGGTTGATCACTGCTGGTGGTGCATTATTTGCTGCATGGCCGCTGGTTTACGCAACGTCGTTTTCTGGCTTCTACTTCGCAATGTACGCGACGTTAGCTGCGCTTTGGTTACGACCACTTGCACTTGACTACCGTTCTAAGATTGAAGACCCAAAATGGCGCAAAACTTGGGACTACGCACTTTGCTTTAGTGGCACAGTACCCCCAATCATTTTTGGTGTTGCATTTGGTAACCTATTACAAGGTGTACCATTTGATCTGAACAGTCTAATGATGTCAAAGTACCACGGTACGTTCTTCGCTCTGTTGAACCCGTTTGCATTACTATGTGGCGTGTTGGCTCTAATGTTGTTCGTAATGCAAGGTGCAACATGGCTTCAAATGAAGACAACAGAAGATCTGCATCGCCGAGCTCGTAACGTTGCTCAGATCACTGGTCTAATTGCAATTGTTCTGTTCGTTATTGGTGGCTTCTGGGTTAAATCTATCGAAGGCTATGTAATCACGAGCACTATCGATACGTTTGCAGACTCAAACCCACTAAACAAAGAAGTATCACTTCAAGTGGGTGCTTGGATGACAAACTTCGAAACTTATCCAGCAATGTGGGCGGCGCCGATCCTTGGTGTAGCAATGCCACTGCTTGCTGTGATTGCATCTCGCTTTGAGCGTGGTGGTTTCGCATTCTTGTTCTCAAGTCTATCTAACGCTGGTGTTATTTTAACGGCTGGTTTTGCAATGTTCCCATTTGTAATGCCATCTAGCCTGAACCCTAGCCATAGTTTGACTATGTGGGATTCAACAGCTAGTGAGCTAACGCTTGGTCTTATGACCGCAGTTGCGGCGGTAATGGTTCCTGTGATTCTTGGCTACACAACTTGGACATACTACAAAATGTTCGGTCGTCTAGATAAGAAACACATCGAAGATAACGACGTTTCAGCTTACTAAGCTAGAAGTGAAATAACTTAGGAGAAATTTTATGTGGTATTTCGCATGGATTTTGGGTGTACTTCTAGCATGTGCATTCGGCATCATTAATGCTCTATGGCTAGAGCATTCAGAAATGATGGACAAAGACAGTGAGTAATCTCGCAGAGCAAATCGCTAAGCTGCATCAACCAATGGATAAGACTCTGCTTAGAGCCTTAGCCCTAGCATTGGGTTTCATGCATGTGGGTTTAGTGATGTGGGATCCTGAAGCGTATGCGACAAGCATCGGTGGCTTTAACGCGATCATCGGACCAATGTTTATTTGGGCAGTATGCTCAAGCATGGTTTACGGTATCGGATTTAAGCCAAGAGCTTGGATGTGGCAGCTACTGTTTAGCCCATATGTTTCACTCACAATTTTGCTCTACCTAACGGTGCTGCGCCTTCTATAAAAGGCAAAGGATTTAGGTTCATAACAACGTGAGCCTTTATACTTGTTGGGTTTTTAGCCAAAAAGAGGTCATCTTATACAGATGGCCTTTTTTTTCGTCTCTCAAATCAAAAAATTCACAGCGATATACTATTAATGATAAGGAGTTAGGTTATAGTGAGATCTTTATCGTTTTGGATTGTGGTAGCAAATTGCAGGGATTATCTAAGCTATTTACGTGGCCAGTGACTGTGTATTACGAAGACACCGATGCGGGTGGCGTTGTATACCATTCAAACTATCTTAAGTTTTTCGAACGCGCTCGAACTGAGATGTTGCGCTCAATTGGCGTTTCTCAGCAAGTATTGTTAGAACAAAACATCGGTTTTGTAGTCCGACATATGGACATTGATTTTATTCAAGGCGCGCGTCTTGATGATTCTTTACAAGTCATTACAAATATTTACGAGTTGAAGCGAGCTACCTTGGTCTTCTGTCAAGAGATCGTAAATCCTGATGGCAAGGCATTGTGTAAAGCAATGGTTAAGGTAGCATGTATCGATAATCAAAAAATGAAACCCAAAGCAATGCCAACATTTATTCTCACGGAGCTAACGAATAGTGACTGCTGAAATCTCAATCTTAGGCCTAATTTTAGAAGCTAGTTTACTAGTTAAGATGGTCATGCTGACTCTTATGGGCATGTCTGTTGTTTCTTGGGCGATGATCATAAAAAGAAGTAAAGTGTTATCTCAAGCTTCTAAACAAACAGAAGTGTTTGAAGACAAATTTTGGTCAGGCGTTGATCTTGCAAAACTGTACCAAGAGAGCAACAAACGCAAAGACGAGCTTTCTGGTACTGAAGAAATTTTCTACGCAGGCTTTACTGAGTTCGCTCGCCTTCGTAAATCGAATGCAACATCACCTGACTTCATTATGGAAGGCACTGGCCGTGCGATGCGCGTTGCCGTTGCTCGTGAGGTTGATGAACTAGAAACTAACTTACCTTTCTTGGCGACCGTTGGCTCTATCAGCCCATACATCGGCCTATTTGGTACGGTTTGGGGCATCATGCACTCATTCATCGCATTAGGTGAAGTGAAGCAAGCGACGCTCGCAATGGTTGCTCCTGGTATTGCAGAAGCACTGATCGCAACAGCAATGGGTCTATTCGCTGCGATTCCAGCGGTAATGGCGTACAACCGCTTCAGCAGCCGAGTAGGCAAGCTAGAACACAACTACGCGACTTTCTCTGAAGAGTTTCACAGTATTCTTCACCGTCAAGCGATGGCTGGCAGGGAATAATAGATGGCTGGATACCAACCTAAAAAACGCAAAATGACAGCAGAGATTAACGTTGTACCTTACATCGACGTTATGCTTGTTTTGCTGATCATTTTTATGGTGACTTCGCCGTTTGTTACTCAAGGCGTTGACGTTGAATTGCCTCAGGCTTCAACGGCTAAATCGGCACAAGACCTACTGGGTGACGACAATGCAAGTTTCATCATCGTTGAAGTGAACAAAGACGGTGAACTTGGCTTGAGCGTTAATGACGAAGAAGTACAGCGTGGCTTATCAATGGAAGATATTATCGTCCGTGTGAAAGCCGAGTTGTCTCTGAAGCCAAACTCTCCAGTGGCGGTTGGTGGTGATGCCGCAACGCCATACGCTGAAGTGGTTTTATTACTTGATGAATTAAGCCGTGCAGGTGTGCCAAAGGTTGGCCTTTTAACGGATATAAGGGAATAGCTCCGTAGCATTCATGAAAGCGAATAATAAAAAATCCAATAATTTCAGATCACCGCTTCTTATTTCTCTTGGGCTGCACGTCATTTTATTCGTTGCGCTCATTTGGGGGGCGGATTTCACGATGTCAGAGCCAAAGCCTACAGGGCAGATGGTTCAAGCAGTGGTGATTGATCCTCAGTTGGTTCGCCAGCAAGCTCAACAGATTCGTCAACAAAGAGAAGCGGCAAGCAAGAAAGAGCAAGAGCGTCTTGACAAACTAAGACGTGAAAGCGAACGACTTGAAAAGAATCGTAAAGCTGAAGAAGAAAATATTCGCAAGCTAAAAGAACAGCAAGCGAAAGAAGCTAAAGCAACTCGTGAAGCTGAAAAGCGTCGAGTTGAGAAAGAGAAACAACGCAAAGCTGAAGAAGCGCGTTTACAGCAAGAGCAAAAGAAAGCCGCTAAAGCCGAAGCTGACCGTAAGCTAAAAGAAGCTGCGTTAGTGAAAGCCGAGAACGAGCGTAAAGCCAAAGAAGCGGCAATCGCAAAAGCTGAACAAGAACGCGTGGCAAAAGAAAAAGCAGCGAAAGAGGCAGCAGACAAAGCTCGTAAAGAGAAAGAAGCCGCTGAACTCGCGGAAAAGCAACGCATAGCGAAAGAGAAAGAAGCGGCAGCCGCAGCAGAGAAAGCCCGTAAGGCAAAAGAAGCTGCAGCAAAAGCAGAAAAAGAGCGTAAACAACAAGAAGCCGCATTGAACGATATCTTTGCTGGGCTTGAAACGGAAGCGACTCAAAACTCTTCAGCAAGACAACAATTTATCACTGATGAAGCGCAACGTTACGGGGCTATCTATACCCAACTGATTCAACAGAACCTGTTGTTAGAAGACAGCTATCGAGGACGCTCATGTCGAGTGAACCTTAAGCTGATTCCAACGGGCTCTAACGCGATATTGGGTAGTTTGAGTATCTTAGATGGCGATAGCCGTTTATGTGCAGCAACCAAGCGTGCGGTGGCACAAGTACAATCTTACCCGTTGCCTAAAGACCCAGACATTGTGAACTCACTGAAAGACATTAACTTAACTGTATCACCAGAGTAAAAGGACGAACTTGTGTTAAAGAAACTATTACTGAGTTTTGTTTTCTTAATAGCTACAAGCAGCCAGTTTGCACATGCAGCGCTGGAGCTGGTTATTACAGACGGTATTAACTCTGCAAGACCTATCGCTATTGTACCTTTCCGTTGGGAAGGCTCAGAGCCATTGCCACACGATGTATCAGCGGTTATCGCTTCTGACTTACAGCGCAGTGGTAAATTCAGCCCAGTTGCGACAAGCAAAATGCCTCAAACGCCTTACAGCGAAACTGAGGTTAACTTTGATGCTTGGACTAACCTAGGTGTTGACTCATTGCTTACCGGTAGTATCACTAAAAATGCCGAAGGGCAGTATGTGGTGAATTACCAATTGATCGACATTGTTCGTGGTCAACTGACCAAAGGACAAAGTCGTGCGCTGAGTGATGAAGGCCAATTAGTGCTTTCTAAAGATCACGTTCTATTCAATAAGAAGGCTACGGTTCCTGGTAATCGCTTGAGAGAGTACGCACACCGTATCTCAGACCTAGTGTATGAAGAGCTAACTGGTGAGAAAGGCGCGTTCTTAACTCGTATCTCTTACGTGGTAGTGAACGATAAAGACAAGTACCCGTATCAACTTCGTGTTGCTGACTACGATGGCTTTAACGAGCGTTTAGTACTTCGTTCTAAGCAGCCTCTCATGTCTCCAGCATGGTCACCAGACGGCAAAAAGCTAGCTTATGTGAGCTTCCAGAATGGCCAAGCTGAAATATTCATCATGAATATTTACACGGGTGAACGTGAGAAAGTGACGTCATACCCTCGTCACAATGGTGCGCCAAGATTCTCGCCAGATGGTAAAACATTGGCATTGGTATTGTCGAAAACGGGCAGCCTTCAGGTGTACACACTTGACCTTGCTAGCCGTAAGCTGACTCAAATTACCCGCGGCCGTTCGAATAATACTGAACCATTCTGGCACCCAGATGGCAAGTCTCTTATTTTCACATCGGATCGTGGTGGTAAACCACAGATTTATAATGTAAATTTGTCCAATAATTCGACTTCTCGTATTACTTGGCAAGGTAGCCAAAACTTAGGTGGCCAGATCACTCCTGATGGTCGATTCATGATCATGGTGAATCGCAGCAACTCAGGTTTTAACTTGGCTAAGCAAGATTTGGAAACCGGTGCGGTTCAGGTACTAACAAAAACATTGTTAGATGAGTCTCCAAGTATTGCACCGAATGGAGGTATGGTTATCTATAGCTCTATTTACAACAAAACAAATGTACTATCGATGGTTTCTATCGATGGACGTTTTAAAGCTAGATTACCGGCAACTAACGGACGCGTAAGAGCGCCTGCATGGTCACCGTTCCTCTAGGGAAAATTACATATTCTTTTAGCTATTGATAGTGTTAACTATTGTGGCATTTAACTATCTATAGCACTCTTAGTCGCTGTAGAAACTAAGTTTGATAACGTAAGGAAAAAAAGATGCAACTTAACAAAGTTCTTAAAGGCTTGATGATTGCACTACCAGTGATGGCAGTAACGGCATGTAGCTCAACTGATGAAGCAACATCTGCAACATCTGGTACTGAAAGCAACCAAACAACTTCAGGTTCAGAAGGCAATGTAGACACAACTGTTGTAACGCCAATTGACGCTAACGGTCAACTGTCTGAGCAAGAGCTTAAAGAGCAAGCGCTACGTGAAACTCAAACAATCTACTTCGCATTCGATAACTCTACTATCGCTGGCGATTACGAAGAAATGCTAGCAGCTCACGCAGCATACCTAGTTAAGAACGTTGACATGAACGTTACTATCGAAGGTCACGCTGATGAGCGCGGTACTCCTGAGTACAACATCGCACTTGGCGAGCGTCGTGCACAAGCTGTAGCGAAATACCTACAAGCTCTAGGTGTTCAAGCTGACCAAATCTCTATCGTAAGCTACGGTGAAGAGAAGCCACTTCTTCTAGGTCAATCTGAAGATGTGTACGCTAAAAACCGTCGCGCAGTACTAGTTTACTAATTTTAGTAGACTATATAATTGAGGAATTGCCTCATGTTCAGTAACACAAAGCGAGTCATTTTGCTTTCGTTACTGGCAAGTGCAGCGAACACCGCGTTCGCTGCACCAGCTCCAGTATCCGATCTCAATAGCACCGCAACCAATTCATCATCTTCCTCTCGATCAGCATCTAACGAATCAGATATTGAGCGTTTAGAGCGCCTGCTTCAAAATCGCAATCTCGTTCAGCTTCAAATGCAACAGCAAATCGACGACATGGCACTGGAGATCAGTGAACTTCGTGGTGAGCTGGAACGAAACAGCTACGATATGAAGCAAATGCTAGAGCGTCAGCGTGAACTGTTCATTGAACTGGATCGCGTAAGAGGCGAGGTGAAAGCAGCAGGAACAGCAACGGTAGCAGTGGCGGCGAGCGAAGGCTCTAAAGACGCTTCTGGTACGTTCAGTACTGATGTGGATGAGCAAACTGCTTATCAAAATGCTGTAGATATGATTCTAAAGCAACGAGACTACACGGGTGCTATCGCTGCATTCCAAAAGTTTCAAAAAGACTTCCCAGATTCTACCTTCACACCTAACTCACATTACTGGTTAGGTCAGCTTTATTTCGCTAAGAAGCAAGATAAAGAAGCCGTGAAGAGCTTCGCTGCTGTTGTGTCGTACAAAGACTCAAACAAGCGAGCAGATGCACTGGTTAAGCTTGGTGACATAGCAGCGCGCAACAACAACGCGACGCAAGCTAAGAAATATTACCAACAAGTCGTAACCGAGCACCCAAACAGTGCTTCGGCTAAAGTGGCCAAAACCCACTTATAACCAAAATAGGGGTGCTTAGGCGCCTCTTTTTTATACCTGTTCACTTCCGTTTAGTGTTTACTTCTCTTGCTAGTGATGACAACACATCGCCTTGTTTATGCGTTTTAAGCATTAGCTAGTCACCGCTTGCAACCAATCCTTTTTGATCCCAATCGCTGTCCTGTGTAGAATACTCGGATTCTCGGAAGAAGTTGCGTAGAGCAAGAGCAATGAGTCATATACTAGATAAAATCGATACAGTTTACCCGTTTCCGCCTAAGCCAGTTCCATTGAGCGACGCTCAGAAACAGGCCCACATCGCAAACATCAAAAAACTACTTCAAGAAAAAGATGCAGTTCTAATTGCACACTACTACACCGATCCTGAAATTCAGGCTCTGGCAGAAGAAACTGGTGGTTTCGTTGGCGATTCATTAGAGATGGCTAAGTTCGGTAACCGTCACTCAGCAAGCACTTTGATCATCGCTGGTGTTCGTTTCATGGGGGAGTCTGCAAAGATTCTTACTCCTGAAAAACGCATTTTAATGCCAACACTTGAAGCTGAATGTTCGCTTGATCTTGGCTGCCCAGCTGACAAATTTACAGAATTTTGTGATGCTCACCCTGACCACACTGTGGTTGTATACGCGAACACCTCTGCAGCTGTTAAAGCTCGTGCAGACTGGGTAGTTACGTCGAGCATCGCTTTAGAAATCGTTGAAAGCCTAGACGCTGAAGGCAAACCCATTATTTGGGGGCCAGACCGTCACCTAGGTTCTTACATCGCAAATCAAACTGGCGCTGACATGTTGCTTTGGCAAGGTGAGTGTATCGTTCATGATGAGTTCTCAGCTGATGCTTTGAAGAAAATGAAATCGGTATACCCAGAAGCGGCTATCTTGGTTCACCCAGAATCACCAGCAAGCGTGGTTGAACTGGCTGATGCTGTAGGCTCAACAAGCCAACTGATCAAGAAAGCAAAAGAGCTGCCTCATCCACAGATGATTGTTGCGACAGACAAAGGCATCTTCTTCAAGATGCAGCAATTGGTTCCTGAAAAAGAGCTGATTGAAGCGCCGACAGCGGGTGCAGGTGCAACGTGTCGTAGCTGCGCACACTGTCCTTGGATGGCAATGAACGGCCTTGAAGCGATTGAAAACGCGCTTGAGAATGGTGGTGAGCAACACGAAATCTTCGTTTCTGACGAATTACGCGTGAAGTCTCTTATTCCATTGAACCGCATGCTAGATTTTGCAGAGCAGTTAAATGTGCAGGTAAAAGGTAACGCGTAAGTCGTTCTTTTATCTAACCAATAAAAAAACCAGCCAATAGTGCTGGTTTTTTTGTATCTGCGTATAGGCCGCCAATATCAATCTTGTGGTCATGTATCTTTTTCTGATGATACATCTTGTTGATATCGCGTATTTTTTCTAGCATGTAAGTAAGAGGAAAAGATTAGAGGCTCGAATGATAATCTGGTTACAACTCAAACGCTGGATCAAAGCAAACATCTTTGTTTTGAATAGCAAAAACTTACTGTTCACTTTTCTTGGCTACATCGCTTTATCGTGGTCGATGCTGTATTTGGCGGGTGAAACAGATTTAACCAGTTCGGTTACCGTATTCGCTTACTACTTGGTGGTGACGGCTTCTACGGTTGGTTATGGTGATTTATCACCGACCACGGTAGCGGGGCAGTGGATCGTTATTCTATTTGTGATTCCAGGCGGGTTGAGCCTTTTTGCCGCGTTGCTCGGTAAAGTGGCGACAGAAGGTGTTGAATATTGGCGAGCGGGCTTGCTAGGAAAAAGGAGAGTTAGAGTGGACAACCACATTTTGATGTTGGGGTGGAATGAGCAAAGAACCATTCATCTCATCCGCATGCTACAACACGAAGAAACGGGTAAACGACCAATCGTGCTATGTACGCGTTCAGATATCGAGAACCCGTTACCCGGTGAAATCAATTTCGTCAAAGTAAACAGCTACACCGATGGCAAAGAGATGGAGAAAACGGGCATTGAGTCTGCAAGTTGCATCCTGATTGATAACCCAGAAGACGACATTACGTTATCTGCGGCGCTTTACTGTGCCAACCGAAACCCTAAAGCGCACCTTCTTGTTTACTTTAAAGATGAAGCGCTGAGCGATTTGTTACACAAGCATTGCCCTAACTCAGAATGTATTCCAGCGGTGGGTGCTGAGATGCTAGCAAAGGCTGCGGTAGACCCAGGTTCCAGTGCGCTTCACCAAGAATTATTGAGCTCAACAAGAGGCATGACACAGTATTCAACGTATTTCCCTGAAGACGCTGAGTCTGTCACCGTCGCGCCTATTTTCTCAGTGTTTAAAGAGAAGTATCAAGCAACTCTGATCGCCATTGATACGGGGAGCGGTATTGAACTCAACCCAGAGTTAGATCAAGTGGTCAGCAGTGGCACTAAGCTGTTTTATATTGCTGATGAGCGAATTGATGACTTCGATTGGAAAGGCTTCTAAAGCGACTATTTTATTTCGTCTGAAAACTAAAAAAGGCCTCATAATGAGGCCTTTTGGCTTGTATAAAGCTAACTGTTATTGAGCTTCAGCCAGTGCAATGCCACGCTGCGTTAGTCCGCAAAGCATCACAGGAACAGCGTTAAAGATCTCTTCGAACTGCTCTAGGCCTTCGATGCCTTGCTCTGCAAGCGTAGCAATTGACGTTTCTGGATCGTAAAGCATGCTCAGTGACAGCAGGACACCGCCAACGAGTGCGTTATCTTCGCTCTCTTCAGGCATTAGTGTTTCCCAATCGTCGCGAGCAATCTGCCAGCCTTGAAGCAAGCCTTCACAAAAATCACGAGCGGCAGTGTTCACCACTTCTTCGTCGTCTAATTGACAAGCTTCAGGCCAAACCCAAGTCCCTTCAATCAGTTCTGGGCGGGTTTTATTCCAAAGCTCGATGATAACTTCAATGTAGCTTTCTAGCTGTTCACCATCCGTAAAAGGTGCGACTTCTTCGCCACCCCATAAGAACGGTAGCCACTCATGCGGGGTTAACACATTCGGTGCCGCTGCCATTGCAGTGACAAAGCCCATTGTTTTGTGTTCTGTGATTAGCTTTCCTTCCAACTCTGGAAGCGCAAGAATATCTTGTAAAGTCAAAGTGAGGTACCGTAAAAGGGAACATATTTGCGCTTATAGTACCAATGAACTTGTGCCAATCAAGCTTCAATCTAAAAAGGCTTGATGTCATGGATGATAAACACTAGGTTTAACAGAAAAGAAAACAATAAAAGAATTATGCAGATACGGTCGTCTTTAAAGAAAAAAAGCATGGTAGCGCTTGGATTATACCTTGCGATGTTTATTGCCATTGTCGGTAGTGTGACGTATTACGTCGTAGAATCCCCTGTGCGCGCCAAATTACAACAAAACCTCGACTTGCGTACGCAACTGTTATCCGCATTGATTACAGAGCCACTCAGTAGTTCTCGAGGCTTCGTAGACAGTCTCGTTGGGTTTGCTCAAGCGCATCGTAACGGTGATGATGTTATTCCGCTCTTTAAGTCCATGTTGGCGGCGAGCGACGATACAATTGTCAGTGCCGGTATTTGGCCCGAACCTTATGCGCTTGATTCTAAAAAGCTTCTCAACAGTTACTTTTTTAATAAAGCCGACGATGGAATAATCGACCAGATATATTCTTACAACAACCCCCAAAATGCCCCTTATCAAGAAGAGTATTGGTACACCTCTGTCGTCAACCAAAAACAAGGCACGATCTCTTGGAGCGATGTGTATATCGATCCATACACACACGTTCGAATGATTACGGCGTCTTCCCCTTATTATTACGACGGTACTTTTGCCGGTGTTGCCACGGTGGATCTCTCGCTCGAAGAGCTGCTTGGTTTTATCAAGAACCACGCCGAAGAATACAACCTTGGCATTACGCTCAGAGATAAGCTTAACCAAGTGTTGGTTTCGCATAACTTTAATCTCGTTGAAGGCATTTACATCAGTAGCAATCAATTTGGTGATTTCGGCTGGCAAGTGGATGTGGTGAACTCCAAATCACGAGTAGAAGACGAAGTGTTTCGTCAGGTGATGAGCATTGAAGGCGGTATTGTTCCGCTATTGCTACTTTGTGTCATGGCGGGGTATTACTTATTGAACCGTTATTTGATTAGTCCAATCACAAGGATTGCAGCACAGGTTGATAGTTCGAAAGCCGGCGAAATCATTGATGTGGATTACTCGAGTGATGACGAAATCGGCCATTTGATTAAAACCTTCAACGAAAAGACCATTTATCTCGAAGCGGAAAAGGTTAAAGCTCAGGCATCCACCAATGCAAAAACCGCTTTCCTTGCGACCTTGTCACATGAAATTCGCACTCCGATGAATGGGGTATTGGGTACCGCTCAAATCCTATTAAAAACGCCTCTAAATTCTGAACAAGAGAAGCATCTTAAGAGCTTGTATGAGTCCGGCGATCATATGATGACTCTACTCAACGAGATCTTAGACTTCTCGAAGATCGAGCAGGGCAGGTTGGATCTTGATGAAACGCGTTTCCCGCTTGATTCGATCATCGGCAGTATTAACAGTGTTTACTACACATTGTCTTCCGAGAAAGGGCTTCAATTCAAAGTGTACTCTGAGGTGACTTCGGGTCGTTGGTACTTCTCAGATAAAGCTCGCCTTCGCCAAATTTTGTTTAATCTATTGAACAACGCGGTGAAGTTCACCTCCAGAGGCTTTGTTGAGGTGTACCTGAAAGAAGTTGTAGAGGGGAGTGACACCTATCTGAGCATTCGAGTTCGTGATACCGGAATTGGTATTTCTAAAGAAGCTCAGAAGCGTATTTTTAAACCGTTTGAACAAGCGGAGTCTTCGACCACAAGGCGTTTTGGCGGTACTGGCCTTGGCCTCGCGATTGTGAAGAAAATTGCCCAGTTGATGGATGGCAGTATTACCGTCACCAGTGAAGAAGGGATAGGCACGAGTTTTGATGTTCGCTTGAAGATTCAGCCATGTCAGCCAGGAGAAATCGAGAGTTTGCCACATAAGAAGTTGGACTACTCTGGCTTAAAGGTACTGATCGTCGAGGACAACCGAACTAACACGGTGATCATTGAAGCCTTCATGAGCAGTAAAGGCTTTACCTGTAAGAGCGTCGAAAACGGTGAACTTGCGATACAAGCCGTGGTTGCTGAGCGCTTTGATTTGGTGCTCATGGATAACCATATGCCTGTGATGGATGGCGTTGAATCAACCACTGCTATTCGTGCTTTGATAGGCGATGTGTCATCGGTATTGGTGTTTGGTTGTACGGCTGATGTCTTTAAAGAGACTCGTGAGCGTATGTTGGGGGCAGGTGTGGATTATATTATTGCTAAGCCGATTGACGAGCGTGAACTGGATGATGCCTTGTTCCGCTATTCAAATAAGCTTTATCAATACCATGAAGTAAAAGCGGATGAGCTCGAAAGCCAAGACGTAAAACCACACGATTCGAAAAGTAAAAGCGAGTCACTGCCTAAACCTGATCTTCGCAACAAAGATAACACTGAAGAGCTGTTAGTGACGTTGTATGTGGCGCTAGAAGACAACAACCTAGAACTGATTCAATTTGCACTAGAGAGCCTACGTGTCCACGTTGAAGCTATGAACAACGCGGAACTTACTGAACAAGTCGATAAAGCGTTAGAGCAGGTTGCTTTAGGATCACCACCTACACAAGATGTCATTAATATCATTACTGTAAATCTACCTATGGCTTAAATGTTGTTTAATTACGGTAAGTAAATGACGAACTGTCCAATATTTGACCTTGGTTGGGTTTTTTGGTGAAAGTGACTGCTTTTAAAGTGGTTTTTGGTTGTTAATTTACAACTTGATTTTTAATTTGGAGTGTATGACTACTAATCTTGTGATTTAATAGCGACATTATCTGGTGAGGTGCAAATGTGCCTTGTTTATATGTTACTAAATCACTAATTAAGCAGTGATATATTTTAGGTTTGTCGTCAATGAAGTCTCGTGGTCCATTTTGTATTCGAAACGCAGCTGCGGATACATTTGCTATGGTCGTTTTCTGTTTTATTTCTGGCATGATCGTAGAAGTGTTTATTTCTGGTATGACGTTTGAGCAATCTCTTGCTTCTCGAACGTTATCTATTCCTGTAAACATTGCTATCGCTTGGCCTTATGGCGTTTTTCGTGATTGGTTCTTACGCAATGGTGCAAAACTTTCAGAAAGCTCATTGATGAAAAACTTGTCTGATTTGATGGCATACGTGTTATTCCAGTCTCCAGTGTATGCGGGTATTTTGTTGGCAGTGGGTGCTTCAGGCGACCAGATCGTTACGGCTGTCACCAGTAATGCAGTTATCTCGTGCGGTATGGGCGTACTTTACGGCTACTTCCTCGATATGTGTCGTAAATGGTTTCGAGTTCCTGGCTACTATCAACAAGCTTAAGAAAAGCAACAAGCGTAAGTGCAGCGAAAGAATGAAATTTGGTTTGTTTTTGATCTAATGAGTTAATTTGTAATCGAACAAACCGAAAAAGGCACTTTTTTTGAGAATGCCCCTTGACCAAAGCAAGCAGAATCAATAAAGTAGCGCCTCGTTGAGTGACATGCTCAACACACAATTTGTGGAAGGATGGCTGAGTGGCTTAAGGCGCTCGCCTGGAAAGCGAGTATACGTTTATAGCGTATCTGGGGTTCAAATCCCCATCCTTCCACCACTATTCAAAACCCTAGCAGAAATGCTGGGGTTTTCTCGTTGTGCGCCGAGCATG
>NZ_JBFRTN010000055.1:0-52238 GCF_041474095.1 Vibrio sp. 10N.222.54.A3 | reverse complement strand
ACTCAACTTGGTCACATGGGCGCCATGTGCTCATGTTTGGAGTTAGACGTAGAGAAGCGATTTGCTCAACTGGTTGGTGAGTTGGACCATCTTCGCCAAGACCGATAGAGTCATGCGTGTAAACTTGGATGTTCTGAGTTTTCATCAGAGCAGCCATACGCATAGCGTTACGCGCGTATTCCATGAACATTAGGAAAGTTGCGCCGTATGGTACGAAACCACCGTGCAGAGCGATACCGTTCATGATAGCCGTCATACCGAATTCACGTACACCGTAGTGGATGTAGTTACCAGAGAAGTCATTTGCTTCAAGAGACTTAGAACCAGACCACATAGTCAGGTTAGAAGGCGCAAGGTCAGCAGAACCGCCCATGAATTCAGGTAGCATAGCTCCGAACGCTTCTAGTGCATTTTGAGATGCTTTACGTGATGCGATGTTTGCTGGGTTAGCTTGAAGATCAGCGATGATTGCCGATGCTTTCTCTTCCCATTCAGCAGGAAGATCACCGTTTACGCGGCGTTTGAATTCAGCTGCCAGCTCAGGGTATGCTGCTTCATAAGCTGCAAGTTTCTCGTTCCACGCTGCTTCCTTAGCTGCGCCTGCTTCTTTCGCATCCCACTCTGAGTAAACTTCCGACGGAATTTCAAAAGGACCGTGCTCCCAACCTAGTTGCTTACGAGTTGCTGCGATTTCATCAGCGCCTAATGGTGCACCGTGACAGTCGTGCGTACCTGCTTTGTTTGGAGAACCAAAGCCGATTACAGTTTTAGTACAGATTAGAGTCGGACGAGGATCCGCTTTAGCTGCTTTGATAGCCGCGTTGATAGCGTCAGAATCGTGACCATCTACCGCTGGGATTACGTGCCAGCCGTAAGCTTCGAAACGCTTAGGTGTATCGTCAGAGAACCAACCTTCAACTTCGCCATCGATAGAGATACCGTTGTCATCCCAGAAAGCAACCAGCTTACCAAGACCAAGCGTACCTGCTAGAGAACATGCTTCGTGAGAAATACCTTCCATCAGACAGCCATCACCCATGAATGCATAAGTGTAGTGGTCTACGATGTCGTGGCCTTCTTTGTTGAACTGTGCTGCTAGCGCTTTCTCTGCCATAGCCATACCAACAGCGTTAGTGATGCCTTGACCTAGAGGACCAGTCGTTGTTTCGATGCCTGGTGCGTAGCCGTACTCTGGGTGACCTGGAGTCTTAGAATGCAGTTGACGGAAGTTTTTAAGATCTTCAATTGAAAGCTCGTAACCTGCTAGGTGAAGCAGAGAGTAAATCAGCATTGAGCCGTGGCCGTTAGACAGGATAAAACGGTCGCGGTCAGCCCACTCTGGGTTTGCTGGGTTATGGTTTAGGTGAGAGCGCCAAAGTACTTCAGCGATGTCTGCCATACCCATAGGTGCGCCTGGGTGACCAGAGTTTGCTTGTTGTACGCCGTCCATGCTTAGAGCACGAATAGCGTTAGCTAGATGTTTGCGATTCATAAGAACTTCCGAATAAAAATTAAGAAAAACAAAATTGATAAAAGTAGGGGAACTGAACGTTCCCCTATTTGAATTTGGTAAGAGTGATTACAGCTTAGCTGCGATCATGTCTTCTAGTTTGCCTTGGTCAACGGCGAAGTTGCGGATGCCTTCAGCCAGTTTCTCAACAGCCATTGCATCTTGGTTGTGGTCCCATAGGAACTCAGCGTGAGTCATCGCTGCTGGACGCTCTTTAGTACCGTTAGAGTCGATAAGCTTCTCTACTACTTCGCCTTCTGCTGCTTCTAGGTCTGCTAGAAGTTGAGGAGCGATAGTTAGACGGTCACAACCAGCAAGTTCAAGGATCTCGCCGATGTTACGGAAGCTTGCGCCCATAACAACAGTTTTGTAGCCGTGGTCTTTGTAGTAGTTGTAGATATCTGAAACAGAGATTACGCCTGGATCTTCTGAAGCTTCGAAATCACGACCTTCTTTCGCTTTGTACCAGTCCATGATGCGACCAACGAAAGGAGAGATTAGGAATACGCCAGCTTCAGCACAAGCACGAGCTTGAGCGAAAGAGAATAGAAGCGTTAGGTTACAGTTGATGCCTTCTTTCTCTAGGATTTCAGCAGCACGGATGCCTTCCCAAGTAGAAGCCAGTTTGATAAGGATGCGGTCATTAGTGATGCCAGCGTCGTTGTACATTTTGATAAGTTGACGAGCTTTAGCAACGCTGCCTTCCATGTCGTAAGAAAGACGAGCATCTACTTCAGTAGAGATACGGCCAGGTACAACTTTTAGGATTTCTTTACCGATGTTCACGTTAAGCATGTCGCAAGTATCTTGAACTTGCTGTGCTTTATCACCGCTTTGCGCTTTTGCGTATTCGATAGAAGCATCGATTAGAGGAGCGTACTCAGCAATTTGAGCAGCTTTAAGAATTAGAGATGGGTTAGTTGTTGCATCTTCAGGAGTGTACTTGCTGATAGCTTCAATATCGCCAGTGTCAGCTACAACAGTTGTTAGTTTACGAAGTTGCTCTAATTTATTGCTCATTTTGATCATCCTATGTATCGCATAACACCTCGTTAATGGGAGAGGTGTGGGCATTTGCAAGCTAACTAATGAAGTTCTCAATGGTTGTACCAGTGAGCCAAACTTACATTAATTTAAATTTTTCTCCGAACGAACATTTGCACAGAACATTTGATCGCTCGATGAGTAAATGATGTAGCCATATTTATCCGATCTAGCCCCAAAGTCAACGGTAAATAGTACTGTATGGTGACTTCAGTCAAATATATTTCGCTCTAGTAATCATGGGCTATGCAAGCAAACGTTTAACGAGCAAAGTGAGGTGAATTAATCAACAACAAAACCATGGTTATGACTATGAGCAAATGTACCTTGCTGTTACATATGTTCGGGGTGTAAACTTGTGTATCACTTGCTTAAGCATCGAACATTTGTTCTTCAAGCAGGTAAAATAATTGTTAAATATTGGTTGAGTGGTATATGAGTAAGAATATCCAAGATGTTTCCGAAGAAAACACTGATCTCCTCACTGAAGTCGCGGTTGCTTATTATCAAGATGGTGCCACGCAAGAAGAGATATCTAAAAAGTACTCTATCTCCCGTGCAAAGGTTGGTCGAATGCTCAAGCAAGCCCGAGATGAGGGCATTGTTGAGATCACCGTGAAATACCACCCTGTCTTTAGTGCGAAGATCGAGCAACGTTTGATCGAACGATTTGGTGTAAAGCGTGCGCTTGTGGCACTAGACCAACCGAATGAAGAGAAGCAACGACTCCAAGTAGCCGGTTTAGTGTCTAACTATCTTACCAGTACACTGAAAAACGGTATGGTGGTGACAGTAGGGCAAGGGCGAAACGTATCGTCTGTTGCTCACCACACTGGCGTAATTACGCCACGAGACTGTAAATTCGTGTGTGGTATCGGCGGTATTCACCCAAGAGGCGGTATGTTTAATGCCGACCATATATGCAGGCAGCTAGCCAAAAAGTACGGTGGATCTTCTGAAACCTTATACGCGCCGGCTTATGCCGAGAATAAAGCGCAAAAAACCGCATTTATGGAAAACAGCACCGTTAAGCAGACACTCGATCTCGCTCGAAAAGCCGATGTTGCATTAGTCGGTATCGGTGATATGAGTGAAAACAGCTATATGGTCGACTTAGGTTGGTTTACCGCAGGTGAGGTCGTTCAATCTCGTTTATTGCAAGGAGTCGTCGGTGACTTTGCGGGTTATGACTTTTTCGATGTTCACGGTAAAACAGCAAACACAGTAATGAGTGACCGTGTGATTGGTTTGGCCTTGGAAGAATTCCGCCCAATTGCAGAAGTCATTGCCATTGCAGCCGAGAACAGTAAACCACTCGCTTTGTTAGGTGCACTAAGAACCGGCGTGGTAGACGTGATCGCAACCAGCGTAAGTAATGCTTTAACGGTACTTAATTTGGACGAACAACTTAGCGTGAATAAACCATACGGCAGTGAATAGTAAGATATTTGTGCTTCGTTGAATTCACTACTTGAGTAATCATGGAAAATCCCCCTAATGAAACCAGTGCAATAAGGGGGATAACTATTAGACATGACTCGAATAGTGAATTTGTTCAGCGGTTGAAAGAATTATCACTCTTTAATGTTAAGCCACACTAAAGGAGATAATTATGAAACTGTCATTTATCACACACGCTATTTCTAGCAACAGTGACCAATCAAGTTCTATCTTTAAATCTATTTCTATCTTTGGGCTTAGCTCAATAGCCACGGCTTGTATGCTCACACCTACAGTACATGCCGATGATAAAGTCGTCGCAGGGTATTTTGCGGATTGGCAATATCTGAATAAAGACAACCCTTATACCGTTGACGACATACCTGCAGACAAGCTCTCACATATTATTTACGCCTTCTTGAGCATGTGTGGTCCTCATAGCGGTGCTGGTGAGCCCGTCCAAAAACAAATTCAGCAGCAATGTGCAGACAAACAACCATATACCGCGATTATTGTGGATAAAGAAGCTGCGTTAGAAGTCGATTTCGGAGACGTGGGTGTTGATGTCGCCTATAAAGGTCACTTTGCCCAGTTAGCTCAACTGAAGGCCGACAATCAAAATATCAAAATTTTGCCCTCATTTGGAGGGTGGACAATGTCTGAACCTTTCCATGCGATGGCGAAAGATCCTAAAGCCATTGCGCACTTTTCAAGAACTGCTGTTGAGTTGATCCAAAAATACGACTTCTTTGATGGTATTGATCTTGATTGGGAATACCCAGGAGGCGGCGGCTTAACCACTTCGCCTTGGAACCCAGAGACTAAACTAACGGATGAGCAAAAAGCGCTAGAGCGTGAAGCATTTACACTTTTAGTAAAAACAATCAGAAGTGATTTGGACGCTCTATCAAAGACGACTCAAAGAGATTACGAGCTTTCAACGGCTGTCGGTGTTGGCGCTAAGGCTGCCCAAATTGATTGGAACGCAGCTAGCCCATATTTGACGAACATGTTTGCGATGACGTATGACTTCCTCGGAGGCTGGGGAACTCAAACAGGTCACACAACAAACTTACATGCCACCGAGCGTAGTTGGTGGGGAATGGGAGCTGATGTCTTCATTAATCAGATGATAGAGCAAGGTATTCCTAGCGAGAAGCTCGTGATCGGGGCGGCTTTTTATGGTCGAGGTTGGCAAGGGACAAAAGACTTTGCTGGAGAGCTGCCTAAAGGTGACCTAGTTTCTGAACAAGGGGCGCAGTTTGGTACCGGTGAAAACGGTTACTTCATGTTTTGGGATCTTATGAATAACTACAGCAGTAAACAAGGTTATGAGTATAAGTATGATGAGCAAGCTCAAGCACCTTATTTGTGGAACCCAGATAAAAAAGTATTCATATCTTTTGAAGATCAGCGTTCTATTAAAGCAAAGGCAGAATGGGCGAAGAAATCAGACCTAGGCGGCATTTTTACTTGGGAATTATCAGGAGATCCTTCCGGGCAGTTGATCGATGTTATGCATAGTGAAATGAATAAAAAGTGAAATGAATAAATAACTGAACAGAAAATACCTAGAAAATAAGGTAGGTGTTTAGCCGCCTACCTTATTTAGCTCGTCTATTTAACTCACGTTCTTAAACAGAACATTCCGCGTGCTCGGTCACTTTCTTGTTTAGGTGAGTAGCCAGCTCATCATAAGGAATAGGGCGAGAGAAGTAATAGCCTTGCATTAAGTCACATCCACATGCCTTTAGAATTGCGAAGTGTTCGTTTGATTCTACGCCTTCTGCTAATACCACCATGCCGAAGTTCTTACCGATTGCGATGATGTTTTGCACCATGGTGAGTGACTGCTGATCGACAGCAATGTTCTCAATAAAGCTCTTATCGATTTTAAGTTCATCGATAGGCAGTGCTTTCAACATACTTAGTGATGAATAACCTGTCCCGAAATCATCTAAAGAGATCTTTATATTCTTCTCTTTGAGGGCTTCAAAAGTCGGTTTCACCAAAGTCACATCTTCAATGAACAAGCTCTCGGTAATTTCTAGCGTTAAACAGCTAGGAGAGAGTTGATACTTTTCTAGTGTCGCGAACAAGTGCTCAGAGAAGGATTGATGAGAAAACTGACGCACTGATATGTTGATCGACAGCCCGATCTTTTGTTCTGTTGTTCGGTGCAAGTGGGCGATCTGCATAATGCTGGACTCAATAATAAAAGTCCCCAGTTTTTGCATTAAACCCGTGTTCTCTGCTATCGGTATAAAGACATCTGGCGGAACAAAACCCAATTCCTCATCAATCCAGCGCACGAGTGCTTCTACACCGTGAATACTCTCATTTGCTCGAACCAGTGGTTGGAAAACCATGAACAGCGTTTGTTTCTCGATAGCGATGCGTAGCCTTTGTTCTACTTTCATTTTGTAGAGGTGGGCGTCTTGCATTTCCGTTGTGAAAATACTGTACGAGTTTTGCTGCTGTTTCGCTTTGTACATTGAAATATCGGCAGAACGTAACAGGCTATCCAGATCTTTTCCGTGTTCTGGGAAACGCGCTACGCCGATGCTGCAACCTAACAAAAACTGAGCGCTTTCAACTTCATAAGGTTGAGAAAGCACTTCAATAATGCGCTTGGCGAGTCGTTTAATTTCAGCTTCATTCGACAAGGGCGTCAAGAACAAAAACTCATCACTGGATTCACGTACCAATAGGCTGAGGCGAGATCGGAACCTCATCAAACGCAAAGCGATCTGTTTGAGAACCTTATCTCCAAAGTCATGCCCGTGGGTGTCATTGACACATTTAAAGTTATCGATATCGATAAACAACAGCGAAAACGGCTCTGACTCATCGTCAATCCATTTACCAATGTTTCTACGCATGTACAAACGGTTTGGCAGAGAGGTTAAAGGGTCATGGTTCGCCTGATAAATGAGTTGGCTACGAGTCCGTTGTTCATTCTTGGCAATCGACTTAACCAAAAAGTAGAAACCAAACTGAAGAAAAATAAAGGCAACGAAAAGAATGCTGAACTCTTGTATGAATATACTATCGACGTGAGTTAGATCCGTACGTCCTACCACCCATAATTTGTAGTTTGGGATGTATTTCGCGCTCATCAAAGAGTGGTACTCTTCATCGTCGACGACAAAAGAATAGGTTTCTTGCCCATTCATCGCTTCTTGTACGCTAATTCCGAAGTGGTCGGTAAAGATACTTGCAATACGCTGTATGACATCTTTGCCGACTGGAGAGGAATAGGCACTCTCAGATTCAATATCACTTGAATAAAACTGGCGATAGCTGTCTTTTCTGATCAGGCTTAGTGTATTGAAACTTCCGGCGTGAGCATTATTTTCAAATACGATCGTTGCGTCTAATCGTAGCCCTGCGGTCATTACTGCATCGGTTTTCTTGCCATCGATTGAAATGGATTTTCTCAGCGGGATGACTAAGCTATTCAACGAATCTTGAAAATAGGTACGGCCAAGCACCATGCTACTGCTTGATAGGGCGTCTAGGAAGGAGCCTCTGGTTGGCGCGTATTGCAGCAAGTTCCTTTGATTCGCAAGTTCGAGATTTGAGCTAATCGAGAGGTAATCACCGTCGGTGTTCAACAAGCCAAACGCTGCTATCGCAGGGTGGGTCTCAAGTAGCTTGTCTAATATTGGCCTAATCTGGATAGATGCAGTACGTGTGAAATCAGACTGTTGAGCCAGTTGATGGCCAACCACTTCTAACAAGGCTTCTTGACTGGTCAGCAGCGAGTTGACGGAGCTAGAAAAAAGCTCAACCTGAATGTGTTGCTGCTCTATGAAGTCGTCTCTGTTTGCTTTCCAGTTTGTTATTCCCAACGCGGCGAAAAGTATCAGGGTCAGTAGTACGACAAACGCGTACAGCGACCAGATATTTTGCTTAAATAGAGCCATGAGGTGCCTTTGTTGGTTACTACTTTTAACAGACTGCAAGTGACAAACTATTGGGTTGTCAGCGCGATTCATGCAACGAAAAATACAAACATCAATGATGAAAGTATTAATGATTAAATAGTGTAACGACTACGAGCAGAGATTCTTGAGTGAAAAATTAGTATTCATAACGTCGATAACGATTAGTTTATGATTAATCACGAATTATGGTTAGCAAGTTGATGTGGGTTACAAATCAAACGGCGTGAATCGAGTCTTGGTCTCAAATGAACATAGCGTTAACTGCGACATAGAGGCTTACTTCATGAGACGTGGAGCCATCATTATCAGTAAGCTCTTTATGCATGCGCAGTATATTCTAATAGTTGCATTAAGCGAAGTTGAATTACTTTTTAGTCACGGCGATAGGGAGTTTGTCGTTAGCACCCCATTCCGTCCATGAACCATCGTAAACACCCATTTCACCGTTATAGCCAGCGAGTTTAGCGGCTAATAATATGATGCAAGCTGTTACGCCAGAGCCACAGCTAAAGAACATAGGTTGAGAAGGCGTTAATTCTAGCGTTGAAAAGATATCAATAAGCTCTTCTTGGGACTTTAACTTGCCGTTTTTGAGTACTTGGGCAAATGGTAGGCAAATAGAATTCGGTATATGGCCACTACGCAAGCCTTCACGTGGTTCAGGAACTTCTGAATCGAAACGAGCTTGAGAACGAGCATCTACAATGTTTGCGCTCTTGTCAGTTGAGTAACCTTCAATCTGCTGAGCACTGACAAAGTAGTTGTCTTGAATATGGCCTTCAAAATTGCCCGCTTTTACTTCGGTGCGATAGTCAGTCTCGGTCGCGTAACCGGCTTCGATCCAAGCTGGCAAACCGCCATCTAAGATGAATACGTCGTTGTGTCCCATTGCCATAAACATCCACCACGCACGAGGAGAAGCGAAGGTTCCGGAGTTATCGTAAACCACAATCGTACTGTCTTGATTGATGCCAATTTCTTTTGTGCGAGTGTTGAAGTGTTTTTCGCTCGGAAACATGTGAGGAAGCAGAGTGTGCTTGTTACAAAAGTCTTTGTCGTAGTCAAAACGAATAGCACCAGGAATCATTTGTCCTTTGATCTTTTCTGACTCGCTTGGAATTTGAAACTCGATGCTGGCGTCGAGGATGATGATATTGTCTTCTGCTAGCAAACGTTGTTGAAGTTGTTGTGGTGAGATGAGTGGCTGATTCATTATTGTTATATCCATTCTTGTTGTTTTAGCGATTCTTACTGTTTTAGCGATTACTGTTGCTTTTGCGAATACAGTTGCTTTACGAATACCGTTGTTGCATCGATGGCTACTGTGCAGCTCGACAGTGGATGAACTGATAACTGCTTTGTCCGGTTATTTGATTGTTTAATGTATCAAGCGCGACCACAGAATCAATAGGGCAGTCTGTGGTAGGAGCAATAGAGAGCCGAAATACGTCATTATCTTTTGTCTGAACCGTCAGATAACGCCTGTGCCCATCTAAGGATTGAGTAAGCGTGTTCGAAATTACTTTGGCTTGAATACGTTGCCCCGTCTCTGATGTTAGCGGGAAATAGGCAAGGGCAACTAACACGCCTACGCCACACATTAAGATAAATAGACCTATTTTTAACTGTTTCATGAGAGTAAGTCTTTGAAGGTTATGTTAAAAATATAAGTGAGGTTGGTGGTAAAGTGAATGCTACTCGCTAAGAAAGCTGAATTAACTGCTCTTCGACGAAAATAAAAAAGTGAGCATTTCTGCTCACTTCCTACTTACAAACAATCCATTTTGACTCTGTTTCGTCAGAGATCTCGCTAACGACAAGTTACCTGCTGTTAAACAATTTACTGCCAGACAATCTGAGAGTCGCCGCTAGAAACCACTTGTTGCAATGGAGGTTGACCATCGTAAAACCAAATCTCTATCAAGAGTGCGTCATGGTTTACTGGTGCTGCAAAGTTGGAGGCGAACACACCGTTATCTAGTGGGCCCGCAATGACCTTGCTGGAGTAATCCGGCTTCAAGGTTGAGTCATCTCTTGTACTAAAGCGGCTATAAACGGTCACAAAAGAACGGTCTGTCGAAATGCTGCTGATGTCAATGTTGAGATCAAACTGTTCAACAGAGTTGTAGTCAAATCCATCAGGTACCACCAAATCACTCATCGTATAGCTCTGCGCTGCTACCGCACTTGTCGCGGGAGACGGCGAAGGCGTTGCTGTTACCGGAGTCGTTGCTGTTACCGGATTCGACGGAGTTGCAGGTGTCGAGGGTGTAGATGGTGATGCCGTAGATGTACTTCCGCCCCCACCCCCACCGCCTCCACAGCCGGCTAATACTAATGGCGCTGCAGCTAAAATAACGGCTAGTGACTTCTTGATGTTCCAAGTGCTTTGTACAGACATACGTTTTTCCTCAAAGAGATTGCGACTTGAATCAACGCAATGATTGTCTCGATATTGTTTAGTGTGAATAGTCATAACGTCTCTCCTTATGGTTCGTAACGTTGGTTGTCTGCAGGTGATTGGTACCATGTTTGGTTCGTTTCACCGCCGGATTCTGCGTATTCTTTAAACTCTGGGTAAGCGGTAACAATATCGACGTACTCTAAAGGCCACTCCCATTCGTCATCCGAAGTCACTATTAGTGCCCAAGGGTGGTTTTCTACTGTTTTGAAGTATTTACCTGTTGATGGATTACTGTCATCGACGCCTAAACCAGCTTCAAAGAGGTTAGTGGTATCAAATGCTTCGGTTGGAGCTTGGTCTGGCAAGTGAACCTCCCAGCTGCGTCCTGGATGTAGAGGTAGGTTTTCACCGTGATAATAACCAGGCGTTGCGAAAATGAACGGGTCGTAAGGCATATCGGTCCAGCTGCCTGTGCTCACACCGTCACCGGCTAAAGTAATACCAATTTGGAATGAGAACTGCTCATCCTCTTTACATCCATTACTGGTGCGGTAGAAGGTACAGCCAGTGCTGATTTTTTCTGTCAGGTCATTGGCGATAACAAAGATTGCTTCACTACGTCCATCTTCTAGGTCAAGGTCAGTGAATACACCGTTGTGTTTCATGTAAGAGCTGCCATTACTCACTAAGCTCGGGTCTAGGTTAGGAAGTCGAACAGCAAAACCATTTCTGTACGTTGCCCCGACAGCAGCTAGGCGGCCGTCGATAGTGGACTTAACGACTTTTCCATCTTTAAGGATCTCAGTAATGCGATACATAAGAACAGCATCGTTCATGTCGTAATCTGCTTTATATGGCCAGTTATCTTCGTACGCGAGCGTTGCGTAACCAGAAGCACTTGGGAAGTAACGAGCAGTGGCACCATCGTTAAGAACATCGACTTGAATATCGACCACCTCACCAGAGGTTGAACCGCCAAAGTAACTTAGGTTGGTTTGTTGACTGAATCTAAAGCGAGCCCACGTCGTACCGGTCAGAGCGTTGATATCGACATTTAGGAACAGATCGTTTTCACCCGTATCTAACAGGTAATCGGTAAATACTTGCTCGTTGGCGCCATCGAAACTGCCATCTTGGTTCCAATCTATCCAAGCCGAAAGGTAACCGGTTGTTGAAGCCTCAATCACCACTTTTGAATCAAGACCAGCTTCAAGTGCGGTTACAAAACCGATACCACCGTTCGCCCACTCATCATCAATACCCACGCTTTCATCCGATTGCGGTGTTACGTAGCCGTCAAGATCGGCGTCGGGCGCGTCTGTACCTAACCAAGTCACGCCATCTAGTTCATGTCGAGGACCGTTACTTGCTAATAACGTTAGATAGGTATCTGGAGCGTCACCGAAGTCGATGTTGGAATCTTCATCTACGACAGGCGCATTCGCACAGCGAGCACCATCATTTTGATTCGAAGAAGGGCCATTCGATACGAACTCTACAGCAGGAACGACACCTGCAGCGATGTTTGCAGCGTTATCTGGGGATAGGTTGATACGGTAGATCTTACCGTCTTGATTTCGAGATACGTAATAGTAGCCGTTTACATCAAAATAACCTGCGCCAAACGTCCCTGTTTCTCCGGTATCACCAATATAGGTTTCTGCACCTGTAGTTGGGTTGAAGCTGTACAAGCCACCCGAGTTATTGTCGATACCATATAAAGAGCCATCACTTGGATGGAAAGCAAAATCAGTCAGTTTTACAGTTGCAGGGCTGCCTGCGATTTTGTTGACCGTGACGGTCGCATTCGGATCAGAGTCTAAAGGAGAGAGGTCAACAGTAAATAGTCCCTTACCTGTACGATACAAGTAGTAAACATGGTCATAGACGTCGCCGACATAGAAAGTGTGATCGGTTGGTAAGCCACTGGTATTGATAACTTCTGCTTGGAAGTCTTGACCAAGACGCACTAAACGTTTGTTGGTGGTGTCATAGCCATAAATATATCTGTCTTGAAAGTCGAAACCGACACCATTGATATTGGCATTCATACCCGTATCGTCTTCTAACAGTGTGGTTGAACCTGTTACTAGGTTTACACCCCAAACTTCAACGGGTTTCGACTGAAAGAGGTATGCTTGACTAGGGCAGGTATCGAATGGCGCTGCGTTGGCGACTAGAGGGGCACTTAATAGCAAACTTAACGTTGTAATTCTCATATCTACATCCTTGTGATGGAAGGTCTAGATATTCAATCAAGTTACGTGCCAGTTTTAAGCATTTGATTTAATGGGTTTTTATTATTTATCGAGTTCAGTTTCCAATTTGAGTGTCAATATGAAAGTGTGCCATCCAAATAGCCAAAGGCCTTTATATTTCTATTTGATTAGAGCTAAGGATACAAGAGCTTAGGCGGTAATTACGAGTGATTGTCTAATAGGCTCTGTATGTATTCACTCGTGAATGGAACAATATCTGAGACCACTTTGGATGCTAAAATGCTTTCAGCGTTAGCTTTTATTCTGACATATCGAAAATGCTTGCCATAAACCTTTACTCCTCCAAACGGTAAACTCTTTCCTTTGTTAATCAATTCACAATCTGAGTTTGATTCATAAAGGGAATACCCCAGGGCAAGATCATGAAAAACCCATATGGAATAAGGGGTAGCGTGAAGTGATGTTTCCACTAATTTGTACACTGAAGTCACAACAAATTCAATACATTCAATACATTCAAGATCGATTTGATGATCAGATTTAGGTGTGATCATATACTGTTTTTTAACAGCAGATATTTAGCCATAATGAATGGATTAAGCCTTTTGGACCATATTTCAGTTATTCGAGACCCTCGCCAAGCTTGGAAAATAGAGCACACGCTAACCGACATTATCTTCTTAACAATTGCAGCAGTGATTGCTGGTGCTGAAGGTTGGGAGGATATTGAAGATTTTGGTGAAGATAACTTGGAATGGCTTAGGCAGTATGGTGATTTCAAACAAGGCATACCAGTACACGATACCATTGCCCGAGTTATCAATCTTATTTCCGCCAAGCAACTGCAACGATGCTTTACTGCGTGGATGAAAGACTGTCATGAGACGACAGAGGGTGAAGTGATTGCTATCGACGGCAAAACTCTCAGAGGCACATACAACAAAGACAAGCGTTGTGGTGCAATCCATATGGTTAGTGCCTTTAGTGCAGCAAACCAAGTTGTACTAGGACAAGTGAAGACTGCGGATAAAAGCAATGAAATAAAAGCGATCCCTGAACTGCTTGAAATGCTTTCCTTGCGAGGTTGTTTAGTGACTATTGATGCTATGGGATGCCAGAAGGATATAGCTGAAAAGATAGTCGCTCAAGATGCAGATTATCTCTTAGCGGTAAAAGGTAATCAAAAACGATTGGAGCAAGCGATTAGCCAAGTGTTTAATTCTAGTATGATTAATAGTTTTGAAGGTGATAAATACGTCACTCAAGAGAAAGGGCATGGTCGTACAGAAACGCGTTTGAGTATGGTTGTTCACAATACAGATTTCTTAGGCTATATAGCGTTTGATTGGGCTGAACTCTCCACAATTGGTATGGTCGTTTCAATTCGTCAAGAAGGTGATAAGCCAGCAGAAACAATGCAAATCAAGCACTACATAAGCTCAGCAAAACTAACGGCTAAAGCTTTACTAGAGAGCACGCGAGCACATTGGAGCATTGAAAATCAGATGCACTGGCGATTAGACGTTGGTTTTAAAGAAGATGAATGTCGGATACGTCGAGAGCAAGCCGGTGAGAATTTAGCAGTTATAAGACATATAGCTTTAAATCTGCTGACGGAAGAAATCAGCTTCAAAGCAGGGATCAAAAGAAAGCAGAAAAAAGCGAACCGCAATAACGCTTACCTTTCGCAAGTCCTTGCAGGGCAAGGGGCTTCGTAATCTTGCCCTGAGGTCGAGCTTAGACAATGTCGGGTCGGCCTCAAGCAGTAACTCAAGCATCTCCTGCTGTGTTAAACCTCGCTCCTTTCTGGCTTGTTCTAAGAAGTGTGCAAACGTGAGTGGCATTCTTTGTCCTCGATAATCTCTATTATGGTAAGTATTGTTCGATTGCTTATGTAATTCAATCTTCTTTTATTAGAATTTAAACTATAGCTTATCGGGCAGGTTTTTATTATAGATGTAGATAAAACGAAGGTAGGTATTACTAGCTTTACTGTTGATGGTTTTATCGAATCGGCATTTTCGGCAAATGGAATTTTCAAATGCCCAATATTTCTTTTCCAGTGTTCCGCATAATTTATTTCGTCCTGTCACCGATGAGCGTTAACAAATTTAAACGCAGGAGCGGGATTACTAATTTATGAAATATTTAATCTTTAAAGGAAAGTAAAATGTTTAACTTCAAAAAAAGCGCACTAGCATCAGTTCTTCTTATGGGTATGGCAGTAAGTGCAGGTGCTAACGCATCTTCAAATGCTACTGTTATATGGAACGGCGTTGTTCCAACAACTAGCGCATCAGATGCACTTATCATCACTGGCCTAGGAGGTGATACAACAGCGCTTAACGGTACTATCACTCCAAGCTCAGACGGTGTGTTTGAATCAGATACTATCGTACTTGAGTCTCACTTAAATGATGGTGATGCTGTTACTCCTGTTGTTGGTGCATTAGCTTCAGCTAACTGGACTCTAGTTGATGCATCAGTAGCTTTTGACGGTGTGGCAAACCCATCTCAAGCTGTTGAGATTAATGTAAATGGTGCACCAGTAGCCGTTGGTGATGTTGTTTCTGGTGAAGAAACTATTTCAACTAAAGTTAAGCAGACTGCTGTATTACCTGAATCTGAAGTAGGTGGAACTACTGTTCAAGCATCAGTAACGGTTATGGCTGACCTTGTTTAATTTGTAGAAAATTCCCGATTCAAAGGCTCGTAGTAATTACGAGCCTTATTTCTCTACGATGGTAGTCAATATGAAAAAAGTTTTAATACTATTGGCTTTCATGAGTATGAATGCCAACGCCGATTTCAAAGTGCTTTACATTACTACGAGCCTCGATGTAGGCAAACTTTATACAAATTCAATTAATTCTGTTGAATTTATTCCGGCAGTTCTGGAGTTGACGTCAAATCAAGACAAAACAAAATTTGATGATGTTAATACCACATTAAGAATTGAAACAGATATACCTTTTGAGTCTTCGGATATTCCTTATATTTCAACGTTAACAAAAAATACGTCAATTTGTACGGACTACTCTGGAGTGAGCAATGTTCAGGATGATTTCGTTACATTAACGATTGACGGGAAAAGTTTGTCAGAGGGTGAATCCGTCTCTTTTTCAAATTTCAATTTAAATGATGGCGACAATAAGTATAGTGAGCATGACATTATATTAAGTTTTCAGTCATTTAAAGATATCATCACAGCGGGCCAAGCGGAGAGGTGTAATGGTGAGATAGAGTTCAATATAGAGGTAGATATATAATGTTCAGGTTCAAACTCATAACAATGGCAATTTTAGTGTTATTGCCTGTGTATTCGTATTCAAGTTATAGTCAAAATGTTCTTGAAGGTTTTGAAGAACTGTTTGAATTGAAAGAGTCAACAGTCCGTATACGTAACTTAGATGGTTCCCTTACTTCACCGATCCCATTTTTAACGTCGTTTAACACGTTAAAATTAGACTCGAATAATAAAAAAGCGATCGCACAGGTATCTGACTATTTAAATGATAATACAGTGTCGGCTGAGTACCAGCAGAAGATCATAGATCAATTAATGGTTGGCATACAAGATCAGTCTGAGTGTTTAGGTAAGCTCGATGAGTGTGAGTTGTACCCAGAAACGTTTGAGATCGTTCATAACTATAACGATCAAGAAGTCTATCTTTTTGTATCTCCACAGGTGTTGTCATACTCGAATCTCGATGAAGAACTGGTATACCACTCGTCTCTGAGTCAACACAATGGGTTAATCAATTCATTTGATCTGTACGTGAGTGAATATCAAGATCAAGACTCAATCGTTTCTTTAAATAATGAAACGACACTGGGGCTACCTTACGGATACCTCAAAACTGATTTCAATGCCAACAACAGTGATAACGGTTCTGAATTGTATGAAGCGGCATATCATTTAGATATCGATTCTTACTCAATAAAAGCGGGTCATTTTGAATTTGAGCCAGAGGTTAACTCAACTGACTTCCTGAATAACACCGCTCGAGTTGCTCAAAACTCGCTCACGGTAGGTACCTCTAAAAAGTTGCTCGTAGGCGGACATAATAACGACAAAGTATTGAGCTTTTATGCGCCAACAAGTGGCGGTGTACAAGTTCTTCGTGATGGTCGATTGATTTTTCAAGATAACGTACCAGAAGGGCAGAACTCAATTCCTTACAGCAAGTTACCATCTGGTCGCTATGAAGCTGTACTTGAGGTGACAAGTGGTGGGCAAGTTGTTAATACCCAGACTTATCAAGTATATAACACCAAAGGTGACTCTCTGACTCAGGGGGAAGTGGATTTCGTTGCCACTGCGGGTATGTTTTCAGGAAGCCATTACGACTACACGGAACATGGCATTCAAAATATTGAAGACGATGTTTATGGCAAGGCATTAGCTAACTACCAACTCACCCGTTCGTTGCAAGTAGGCTTGGGCGGCTTGGTCACGGACAGTGGCACAATGTACACCGTTGGTGGTGCATACAATCTGATTGATTGGGATTTGAGTACTGAAGCTGTGTACAGCCAATTCGAAGACGCATCTCACTTTAATGCTAATATCGGTATCCCTTATTTAAGTCTATCTTATGAGTCTCTCGATAATGAACTTGGTGATCCAGTTGCTTCTTATATGTACGGATATGCCGATTATTCACGTCTATCGTTGAATTCTTCGTACAGCTTCCGCGGTGGACAATCTATGTATGCGGTTTACTCGCTTAATAACGACAAGCAGTTAGACAATTTAGGTAACTCGGATGAACAGGAACAGCAGTTTATTTCCGTTGGTTACAGCACGCCCACAGTTTTAGATTCGCGAGTTAATATTAACGTCGATTACTCTGAGGCGACGGACGACATATCAGTTAATTTGTTATGGAGTGTCCCGTTGTCAGACACAGTAGAAACTATCGTGGGCCTGACGAGTGATAGTGATGACATTAATCAATTTAAAACAACAGTAAGACGAAATCAGTTAATTGACTCAGACTCCTTTAATACGTCGCTTGAGGTGAGTAACACCTACGATCGACAACAGGATGATATGTATCAAGATGCGTTATTGGCGACCAGTGGCACGACTAAATACGCTCGAATGAATGCCTCCGCCCATACGTCCACCAATGGCACGAGTGGTATCAATGCTGGCTTGTCTAGCACTCAAATCGTGACGACAGACGGCGTTTATATTACCGATAAAGCGGCAATGTCTTATACGCTTGTCGATATTCATCAGTCGCAGAATACAGAGCAGACGTTTGATGAAAAAGGTTACTTCTCTCTTAAAAAAGAAGGGCGAAACAACAGTAAGTTCATCGTATATAACGATGAAACAATTGTGCCTTTGGAAGACTATAGTCAATATCGTGCGAAATTTGATTCAGAGAGCGTTGATCTTTACAACTCTGGTGATAGTAACGTAACCGTGTTTACACACCCAGGTACGGTTGCTTCTATTGAGCCAAGAGTTAGTCGCGTCGTTTCGTTTGTCAGCGCCTTTAATGACATATCAGAACAGCCGATTACAGAAGTGGAGTGTCATGGAGAAGGTTGTATTGAAGTCAATGAAATGGCCGACGGTGTTTATAGAGTAACCGTATTGGAAGGCATGAACTTTGAATTGTCAGCGAAAGAAAGCCAATGCTTACTGCCTTATGAATTTACTTCAACAAATCAGATGAACTTTGGTCAAAACTATTGTTTGCCAATAGCTCAAGAAAAGCAGATAGATTTGATTGATGCAGATGAACGACTACAAGCGATGTATTTAGGTGCATACGAAAGCTCGATTGAACTGAATAAAGCGCTTAAAAAGCTCGAGTCACACGGTTATCGAATTATTCAGAAAGAAGTGGGTTCGTTTAAGGCAATTTATATAGCGCATGAATCTATAAACATGGCGGAAACAATAGCGCTTCATAAAAGAGATATCGATCAGTTAAAACTGTTGGCAAAGCGACTTTATCGCACCAACGCCATTACATACCCAGTCGCACAAGTTAATTAAGGAGTGGGAAATGAAATCCAATAAAGTTCTACTAAATTTAGTATCACTCACCGCTATATTGTTATCTATAAGTGTACAAGCTTTTACGGTAGATAAAATGGTTATTGTCTCTGATGATAAAGGGAACGGTATCGTTACGTTAACCAACGACGAGTCTCACCCAATTTTTATCCAAGCAAAGGTGGATGAAATAAATATTATTGATGGAGAACAGGTAGAAAAAAAACAATATACAAGAGACAACTTAAACGATTGGAAGGTGTCATTAACGCACCAGAAGGTAGTTTTGAACCCTGGTGAAGAGAAAGACATTGGCATACGTAGTTTATGCCACAACGCTGCATGCGATAATTCAAAAGATTTGATGTTTATGCTGTCTTTTTCTCCAAGTAAATACAGACCTGGTGAAGTAGTGAGTGGTGTGGAAATTAATTACGGATTCGCACCTGTTTATATTATTCCTACAACACAACCGAATTATTCTTACGAATTAACCAACAACGGTGATAGCCTTAGAGTCGAAAATAAAAGTAATACCATGCTCAATTTTTTTGTAGATGCATGTGTTGCTGAAAACAAAGCCCAATGCAAACAAAAATTTACGGTTGTATCGGGAAGGAATAAGACGTTCCCTTTAACCGAAACTATGCGAAATAACGAGTTGACCATTACCGTGACATCTCACGACAGAAGCTATTCAAAGAAAGAAATGGTGACGAGAGGTAAAATATAATGCCTAGACCTATCCTATATATTGTAGCGTTTATTGCATTAATGACGACAAGCATGGCTCAAGCTGCGTTTGAAGTTCGCGCGGAAGTGAAGGCTGGTGGTGTTCGTTGGGACAATGTGACACGTTACAATGGTAAAATGCTGCCAAGTACGTGGGAAACTCCTCCTATGTTGCAGGCTTCAGAAGCTTGGGCGGCCGCGACATTTTCGGGTACACCTCCAACAGAGATGACTTTAATTGGGGGAAATGGGAATACTTCACCGTCAATATCGATCGATATATCGGGCGTTCAATACAATACTACTGGAATTGAATTTGCCCAGTCAGCGAATACGGTAGGTGGTGGGTGCTCATTTGATGAAGTGTCACTACCGATTGTGACTGTTGAAGGTCCAAACTGTGTTTCGTCTGTTCGATTAATTAATAAACAAAAATCGAGCCCATTTATTTTCCTGAGACCTATTTTCGATATTAACGAAAATGAAATAGTGTCGGCATTAAGTGGGCTACCAGAGGGGCAATATTCAGCTTCAGTGCCGGTAAATATTCGTTACTACTATGAAAATGACGGCATTATGACTTATCGCAACATCAATGAAGTGATGTTGTTTTCATTTGATTATCAGCCTGTTCAACTCGACAGTGTTTTTGTAAGTGGAGATGGTGTCATGACGCCAGTCTACGACACAATTGGCAAAAGAATAACATCGACAACGTCATTTGATATTACAGCGAACGGCTATTTTAATGACGGAATTGTTTTAACAATGCCCTTACAGTCATACGAATTGGTTAATTCAAGTAACCCTGGTGTGGTTATTCCTTACAGCATTCATTGCGATCAGTGCAGCTCTGGTAACTTAGTTGATGAAGGACAATTAATGTATCAAACAACGGCTATTTCAGAAGGAGCTGGAGTGCAAACAAGTATTAACTTTACTTTAGACTTTGATTACGATATTGAGGGCAGTTCTGCTGTTTCCGGAGATTATTTTGATGAAGTAACGATCATGTTGGAGCCTGGTATTTAAGATGAAAAAAATGAACTTAATGTCATCGATTATCGCTGTGTTCTTATCCATAAGTGTATCAGCAGAGGAGCTGCCTATCCAGATGAGTGGTGGCATGACGTTTTCTGCATTTGATGACAACATGGGACAGACTGAAGCACTTGGTTATAAGGCGGCGGTTGGATATAACATTAGTGAAAACGTACTATTTGAACTTGGCTATGCTGATTATTCTGCTTTTTCTGATTCGGAAATAGATAGTTTACGTGCGGTAATGGTTGAAACCGACTTATTGCTACCCGTCAGTGAATTTGCCTCCTTGTATGCAGGAGTCGGGGGCGCGTTTTCTAGTGACGACACCAATTTTACGGCATCGCTTGGTCTTAAATACCAATTGAGTAAAAATTGGAGCGCCGACCTTGGTTACCAAGGCGTCTTTGATTTAGCTCGTCAACAAGACGATCTATACGCATTTAATGCACTGTTGGTTTATCGTTTTTCAAGCAATGAAGCCGCAGAAGGCCTTTCAGATATTAACCCAAGGCCCAATGTTGACCAGCTTGTTGAAGAGTCGACCCAAGTATCAAGGCCGAAAACCCAATTGGCGTCTATTGTCCCAATTAAGAAGGCGCCATCGTGTCAGCAGCGTTTAGTTGAATACCGAGTGGTTCCTGGCGACTATTTGCACCGAATTGCAAGAGCATTTGATAGCTCACTTGATGAATTAGTCGAAGCAAATCCAAATCTTAATAATCGTGATTTGAATTTGATTTACCCTGAAGAGAAAATACTTTACCCGAAAGTTAGCTGTTTAGATTAAGTTGCCTTCCTTGAAACAGAAACACTGCCAATTTTTTGGCAGTGTTTCTTTGTTTGTAGCAGAGAGTATCTCGCCAATGTAAATGATATCTACACTTGTTTAGCTATCTCGCATCTTGCGTTTTTGAAATTCAAGAGTGCCCAATACCTTTAAATCCGAATGCGCGATACTGCTCACCAATCGAGCTACTCACCTTTTATCGTTTGGGCTCGCAAATATGCTAATTAATACCTCAATTATATGCATGAAGGTCAAATATAAGAGAGCGGAGTAATGATCGGACCAAATATTTTAAACATGTATGTACTCATTCTTTTCGCACTTGGTGTTATATACGCGCTGAGCAAAATAGACGAGTAGTATCCTAAAATTTATTATTTTTAGTAGAGAGAAATATGAAAATTAAATATAATCTATTAACAGTATTCGCAATTTGTTCAGCAATGACTTCTACTGCTGCCAATGCTTTTAATGTCGACAAGATGATTGTCGTCGCGGATAAAAAGGGCAATGGTGTCGTGACACTTATTAATGATGAGTCTCACCCGATTTTTGTTAATGGAAAAGTACAAGAAATTCAGTTTATTGATGGCGAAAAAATCGTTCGTAATAGTTATACAAGAAACAATCTAGATGATTGGAAAATATCTCTTACGCACCCAAGATTAGTTTTAAGACCTGGTGAAGAGAAAGACGTGGGTGTTCGTAGCTTATGTCACAACACGTCTTGCGATAACAGCAAAGATTTGATGTTTATGCTGCCATTTACTCCTAGTCGTTATAAAGAAGAGGGAGAGAAAATTCACGGTGTCGAGATAAACTATGGTTTTTCACCGGTTTATATTCTGCCTACGACAAAGCCAAGTTTTGATTATAAGATTTACAATCAGGGCGAGAATTTACGCATCGATAATAATAGTAATACGCTAATTGATGTTTATGTTAACTCATGTACAACAGAAAATAATACGCAATGTAAACAAAAGTTCACTGTTGTATCTGGTCGGGATAAAACGTTTTCTCTTGCGGAATATACGCAAAGTGAACAACTTAATGTAACCGTAACATCTTACGATAAAAAATACTCTAAAGAGATGCAACTGCCTATTCAGTAATAGGAACGCTGAAAATAGACATAATTATAGGCCTTCAATGATGAATGCTAATCAAGGACGATCAGCATTCATTACCCATGTTCAGTGCTAATTTTAGCCTACATGGCATCACTGTTATCAGCAAAGTGTAAATGCCCAATACAACATTAAATACAAATCATAAAATCAATTTTGAAATCAATAAAAAGTAAAGAGAAGTAATATGAACCTTTTAAGCAATAAGCCAGGAGGAAGCATTCCCCTGGGTTTTGTCGTCGCTACTACGCTTACCCTTTTTGGGTGTGGTGGAGAGGGCAGTGAAGGAAGTGCCGGAAGCTCAGCAAGTGTTTCCCCTAATACTCAAAGCGCGACGCTTTCCGCTCAAAATGCTACCTACTCGACTGGCTATGCTGAATCGTTCGAGGTTGACCTGTCGTCAAAGGTATTTTCATCAACGGGTGGTGGCTTTGCGCTGAGTGAAGTCGAGGTCTTGTCTAATGATGATAGCTGCCAAGTAGAAAGTATGACGGAAACAGGGTTTGTAATTCAGGCCTTTGATACCAAGGTGTGTGACTATCGATATCATGTGACTCCTAAAACATTGTCGCCAATGAGCCGTATGGCTGAAGCGCCAATGAGTGATAGTAGTAGCTCAGAAGGTTCGAGTTCTGCGGTTACGCGCATTGCGGTAAGTAGTAATCCTAGCTCAACCGAACTGGTTCCAGTAAGTGCAACAACACTGATTAATGAAGATGTGAGTGTTTTACTGAAGGACGAATTGGAGAAAGTCGGCTTTACGTTAGGTGACGAGTTTGTATTAACGGAGCTTACACTACCGTACGGTCGCTCGAGCTCAGTTCAAATAAATAGTACAGATGACCAGACTATGGATTATACCCCGCCGTCAGGTTTTACCGGCATTGACCGTGTTCTTTATACGTTAGAAGACTCGGTTAATGGCCTTGTGCTGATGGGGGTTTTAGATGTTGCGGTGGGCTACGAAGCTAACCAAGGTTTTACGATTGACGATAATATTGTATATCCAGTTGTTGTCAACGTATTGACCGATGAAGAAATCGACATCAGCGGCTTTGTTTCCTCGGACGATAGTGATGATTATCAATTGGTGTATGTTGAATCGTTTAACGCAAAAGCGGTACCTAAAGATCCACTGGACACTCAGAATAAAACGATCGTCTTTCAAGCGTCACAACCAGGTTACCACTATATTAGTTTTGCGGTTAGTGATCATAATGGAGTGTATGACATGGGTTTGATTCGTGTTGAAGTGACCGATCCTAATCAGTCATCAAAATGGGACGACATTTCTCATTTGTTGGATCTCTATATTGGACCACCCACCGCACTTGATGCAGCCGGGCAAGGCTCGCCTTATGATATAAAACTGAACGATGATGGCTACAGCCCAGCGATTGATATGGCTGGTTTTCGTTATCCGTCGGCCGTAGCATACTGCGACACCATCGGTGGTTCAGTGCCGACGTTTGATCAACTTAAGCTGATGGCCACTGATACCGATGTTCAGGCGTTACATAACTGGCCTGTTAAAGCGCAATACCTCGCTTATGATGACGGAGCAGATCTGGTTAAGTGGGTGGATCTTAAAGATGGCAGCACCCTTACAGGCGATGTCGATCCAACATCGGCTTATTATGTGACATGTGTTAAGCAAGGTTTAATTACTGTATTGCCTACCTCAAGCACGGAAGTTGTCGCGGATGGAGTTGATGTTGGTTCTGTATTTGTTGAGTTAAAACTCGGTCAAGAAGTAAGACCAGATACCCTTGTGACGGCTTCTGTCTCTAGCCCAAATGTGACATTGGACAGCGATAACGTTACCACAGACAGCTATGGTATTGCCGAGTTTCGCTTAACCAGTTTAAAAGCGGAAACCGTCACATTAACCCTTGATGTGGGTGGCATTACTCAAGACTATGAAGTTAAGTTTATTGGTGATGAAAAGACGGCTGCAGTGTCATCAGAAGCAACGATTGACACGGTACCTTATACGTCAGTGGAAGGTGGCCAGGTTACTGCGACCTTGACCGATCAAAATAGCAACCCAGTAGAAGGTTACTCAGTCATTTCAGTGGTAAGTACAGAACAGCACCCAGACACCGCAGAAATGGTTACTCCTATCCTTGAAGCGGAAACGACTCAAACCGATGAATCAGGTGAGCAAAAAGTGCGGGTAAAGTGGGATACAAACTATCAAACCCCAACAACGACCATGACCTTTGATGTGGCGTCATCTTACACCACAACAACCAATACACAGACTAATGCGATTAGCCAAGTTACCTTTCATGCCTATTTGTGTGGTGGCCAAGTTGGGGATGATGATCAACAAAACGCCGCGGGTGCCTGTGTTAAAATTGCGGAAAGCGATGGAAAGTTGTTTACCGGTACTCCAAGTGAGAGCTTTTTAAACGCTGTTGGCTATAGTGGTAATTACTACGGTAGTCATGTTGACAATATCCCTTATGGTCCTTCAGGATCGTTTGCAATTTTTAGTGTTACTGAAGCACATAGCCTTTGTGAACATTATAATACACTTGAGCTTAACGGGAGAGATGATTGGGCTTTAGCAAATATAGATGAGTTGACGAGTCTTTTTAATAACTTTGGTCACATGTACACCGCGAAGGGTTGGGCGACCGGCTACTTCTACTGGTCGTCGACGGCTAATGGTTCCGGCTACTACTACAGCGTGGGCCTCACCTATGGCGGCGTCGGCAGCAGCTACCCATCCCGTCAGTACTACGTCTCGTGCGTATCAGGTTCTTAGGGTTCAACGTTCAGAGTTTGCGGCCCGCAGGGCCGTTTTTTCTTTTTATAGAGGGTAGCGGTTTATTTTCTAAACTCAGTAAGGATTAATATGGATATTGAAACAAAACTCAAGCTTAGTCAGCAACAAGGTAAAATTATCGGCATACATGAAGGCATGTTTGTTCGTTTTTATGATCAAGCGCTGTTCGCATGGCAGCAGTGGGTGGTCACTCCCCCCTCTTTGCCTGTTTTAAAAGTGTCAGCTAAAGTGGTTAAAAAACTCGGGTCACAATGTGTTCTATCGGGCGGGTTACCTGTAAGCAGCCTTGCAAAAGTAGGGGTGTTTCCTGACGAAAAGGTATCATCAGCATTGGTTTTTATGCCGATATGTCTAATTGGGAAGAGTGGTATCTATCGCACAAAAACGACTTACCTGTACATGAACGGTCTGACTTAAATCCTAGACTAAAAATAGATAACAGCTTCGCTAAAGTTTGGATGCCACAGTGGTTAGTACACCAGCTAGACGAATGCACACCGGACACATCTAACCCAGAGGGTAGGTTGCTGTTTGATGTTATTCGTTGGACTGAACGGTAGCCTTAGTAATGTTTTTGATAAGGCGATACGCTAAAAACAGGGAACATAGCAGCGTTGCTGCGCCTAGAGAACACCTTTGTTACGGCATTGGTGAGCGGGCCCTGGTATGTTATCGGCACTTATGGCCTTATTAGAGGTAATAAAGGGGGGCAAGTCGAAAGGCAACACTCCGTATAAACAATAAGTGCAAACGTGAAGGGTTGGGCGACCAACAACAACTACTGGTCGTCGACGGCTAATGGTTCCAACTACTACAACGTGAACCTCAACTATGGCAACGTCAACAGCAACAACCCATCCAATCAGAACTACGTCTCGTGCGTATCAGGCTGACATATACTCAGTGTTGTCGCCTTATCAAAAATGACAAGAACGGAGCTTAACGCTCGTATAGTATGCATTGGCAGGGGCTTTGTTGCGTAATTCAATGGAACTAAATCAAGAACCTACGATCTGATCAGCTACCACCACTCTCTCGTAGCCTTATGCCTAAACCTTGTTACAAAACAACCAACTGGAAGCAATACAACCAATCGCTCATTAACCGTGGTTCTCTGACCTTCTGGATCGATGAAGAAGCAATAAGTGGGTGGGCGCAAAGCAAACAGAATAAGCGCGGGAGGCCACGTCGGTTCAGTGATTTAGCTATTACGACAGCACTCATGGTGAAACGAGTTTTTTCTATGCCACTGAGAGCGCTGCAAGGATTTATCGACTCGATATTTAGGTTAGCCCATGTGCCGTTAAGTTGTCCGCATTACACCTGCATCAGTCGTAGAGCCAAGCAAGTTGAGGTCTCATTTAAGACTAAAGCGAGAGGAGCGATACAACACCTAGCCATTGATGCAACTGACCGAATGCATTGGTCATATTCAAAGGCAAGTTGTAGGTTGGCGGCGCTGGTTTTTGGACGGGAGTGTTTAAATTCACTGCAAAACACATATTTTGTCAGTTTTATTTAAACTATAACCTATCTTGTAAATGGTATTGATTTCTATCCATCCACCGAGCCTAAGAAGCTTCTTTCTTAAAGACATGATCACCATATTCAATGCATTGTCACAGACGAATGAATTGGGCCATCCCATTTTTAGTAGATGGTGTTTGGTTAAATGCTCCCCTTGATGAGTGAGTAACTCTTTTAGAACTAAAAATTCACTGAGTGTGAGCTGGATGGGTTTTATCGTTGGGTGGTCGGCTAGCGAAATTCTTAGCGACCCTTTATGTAAGATTAAGTGCATAAACAAACAGCCAGTTTAATTATCATACCCGTATTATTTATTTGCTGCGATTACATGCAAGGTCAGGTTGAATATTAATCTGGCTATTATGCCTACTTAATGGGTTTTCCTTTCATATTACACATCAAACGAAACCATTTTATTTGCTGTTTTTGTATTAGTTATTTCAGTTTGTTTAAGTTCAACCTTACAACGTTCGCTTTGTGAGTTGAACGCGACTTGATTGCTAATAGGGTTTGAAGCGCAGTCAGAAGTCGGTACTTTCCCTGTCCAACGCACAGTGACATTTGCGGCCGCCGACTGAAAAGAGATAAGAGTTGCTAATACTGCTGTTGAAATAAAGATTAATGAACGCATATTTAGGCACCTTTTATTAGTGTTGTGTTGATATGCCTAGTTTGGTAGCGGTAGGGCAGGTTGTAAAATAAATAGTTATAAATTCAGTTGCATTAAAACTTGAATGGTAATTTGTAGCAGAGGGAATAGTAGGAAACCAAAATAAAGGCTGGCAGTGAAAATTAAAACGGAGTGGGCGATCAAATGAAAGGGGAGGCTAATTTAAAGACGTTAAACTTGAGTGAAATCACTTAAGGACAGCGGGTTAGCCTAATGAGCCGTAGCTAGGAATAGCCACGGCATCAAATTGACCGCATTTGGATTTAACAAGAATCTAAGCTTCGTTAAAACAATATAGGCTAACAATAACTTTGAGCTTGGGTGCGCAATGCATTTTTTAGGTTCGTCGGCAGTTGTGAACGGTGTATACCCTGGATTGCACCCTCTAACGACCAAACTAACTCGATGGTTGGTTTATGGTGGGTATGCTGTTGGATAGCCTCTACAGCACCAATCGTGCCCAGGTTTTTGAGTTTCTCAATGGAGTTTATACCCGCTTTCTCAAGAAGTTGCTCAGTTGAGAATCGCATGTTGGGTAAGTCTTTGAGCCTTTCGGGAGCAGAAATATAACTGCTTCGTGATCTCTTTATTTGCTCTAGTGCGATTTCTGCTTCACATAGAGTCAAAGAATACTTGCTCCAAGGGTTTGCTGGCAACTTGTAATAATCCGCATTCTGACTTACTCCAAGTACGCTCGCATTCACCTTGGGGTAGCCCTTGTTAATAAAGTAGCCTTCTTGTGCCGGTGTTCCTCTGAGGTACAGCTCCCCACTTTTATGTAGAACGAGCAAAACGTGATCTACATAGAAGGCCGTTACGCCAAATATTTGTTTTATAGACACTCGACCTAATTGTTCCAAGCGTCTAAAAGTATGTCTGAAAAGTTGAGCCATTATTTTCACTCGATAATCATAAAAAGTGTGATCTATTGTCCAAATGTAGCCAGCAGTGAATATGGCATAAGCCAAGTTAAAAAACAGACAATGCCATTAGGCATGCCGGTTATTTAAATTCTCGATCTGCCATATCAGTTTTGTAACAGACGGTCAAAATTAAGGGGGGTCACGAAGGCGGGAGAAATTGGTATGTATAGCATCGACACAAATGTATTTTTAATGGCGACGGGTTGTAACTTTCAATCGGATATTGGCGTTCGATTTCGTCAGATTGCTATTAGAAGTTTGCACAAGGTTAATGATGATATTCTTCAAGGAGGTGAGTCCAATCGAGCGCTCGCCCATAAAGTGAAAGGCATTGCGTTATCTTGCGGGGCTACAGAGGTTGCAAGAATTTGTCTTAAATTGGAGCACTACGACGCGGTAATCAATGAAAGTGCAGGAAAAAAGATTTTGATGGATGTGTCTAACGCCATGATTCAACTTTTTGACGCTTAAGTTGGAGGATATGAACGTGTCTTTTAAAAATAAAATCATTTTCACCAACGCAACAATACTGGTTCTATTTGTGGTGTTGCTTACGTACTCCGCTATCGAAATCGTTCAGGTTTCTTCACAAAACCAATTTGAAGAGATAAAGGAGAGCATTACGGGAAATAACAAAAAGCTTCTACTTACCTTTGTGAAAGCTCAAAGTGTAACCCTTGATAAAGAGGTCGAGCTGATCACTGAGGAAGTGGATCATGTGGCGATTGATTTTGCTCATGATTTTGTTAATGAATTGAAAAACGAGGCACTTCGTAATAAACAGCTGGCTTATATCAATACTAAGCTTAAGCCCTTTATCAAAAAGGTGCTTTTTATTGACACTGAACGCAACCAAGAAGTCTCTATCACCGAAAATGGTATTGTAAGCCGCTATATTTCTGTCGATTTTAGTCGCATGATCCACTACAAGAATTTCTATATAGGGAAAGAAGTTAAAGTGGGGCACGTCACTAAGTTTGCCATTTATATCCGTCCAGAGCACTGGGATAACGCGTTACTCAAATTTGATTTAGATTTAGAGTATTTTTCTCGTTCACTGACTTTTGAAAATATGATCGATGAATTCCAATACCGTTATTTCTTAGTAGACGACAGCGGCAAGCTTATCGCGTCGAATCTACAACAGAATGTCGACCAATTGATGTCTGAAAGTGTTTTTGATGAACAAATTCAAAAGAGTGTCGGAAGCCATATCATGTCACATTACTTGGGTAGTTTTGTGGTAAGTGGCGAAAAAGGTGTTTTCAATGTCACTTTTGTTCAGAACCGTCAAACCGGTTGGAGGTTGATTTTAGTCACGCCAGAGCATGTGATTCGTTCCAGTTATGCGACCACCAAAGAGCTGGTTTTATCTGGTGATAACTCGTTGATCAAACGCCTGTTCTTTGCTTATATCCTTTTGCTTGGTCTGTTTTTAGCTATTAACTCAATCGCGGTGAATAAGATGCTGATACCTATTTCTAAATTGATCGCACAAGCTAAATATCTAAAGCAGCGTGATTTTAATAAATCCAGACATACTGTTTATAGTAATGGAGACGAAATTGAACAGCTTTCAAAGGCTTATTCTGAGGCTGGGATCCAGATTCAAAATTTGATTGAAGGGCTTGAATATGAAGTTGAAGAGCGAACGAAGCAGTACGAGATAGCAGCGCAAGAGGCGAGTGAGGCCAATAAACAGAAATCGGTGCTGCTTTCAAATGTGTCCCATGAGGTTCGCACGCCACTGAACGCGATTATTGGTTATACACATATGCTAAGCCATAGCAAAAACTTTGACGAATATCGCCATCAGCTGAACGGTATTTCGAGTGCGAGCAATACTATTTTAGGCATTGTGAATGACCTATTGGATTTTGAAAGAGTAAAAGCAGCAAGCTATTCATTAAACCCTAAATGCCTGTCAGTAATGAGTTTGATGCGCGAAATTGAAAATACGTTTTTTCCGCTTAGCGAGTCTAAACAATTGTCGCTTGATATTATATGCAATGTCGATGCTTCGACAACATTGATGATTGATGAGCTTCGTATTAAGCAAGCAATCAATAATATAGTTTCGAACGCATTGAAGTTTACAAACAAGGGAGGGGTGACAATAGAAGTTTCAACCGACGATAGAGCATTCAATATCTCCGTAAGCGATACTGGAGTCGGTATTCCCCAAGATAAATTGGATGCGGTGTTTAACGGCTTTGAACAGGTTAATCAAGAAGACCAACAGTTTGGTTTTGGCTTGGGCTTGGCGATAACTAAAACCATCGTAGAGTTAATGAAGGGTTCGTTGCGTGTTGAGAGTGTGCTCGGCACCGGTAGTACTTTTGTTATCTCACTCCCAGCTCAAGAAATTATGAATGTTCTTGAGTGTTCTAACGGTGTTGCTGAACAGGTATATAACGTTAGAGAGCGCTTAGACTGCACAAGTAAAAAAGCCTTGATCGTTGATGATGTTGAGTTCAACCGAGAAATTCTAGAGTTCCACTTAAACGAGCTAGGTTGTGAATGCATGACCGCGAATGATGGTTTGGAGGCTTTAGCACTCGCTTCTGAACATGACTTTGATGTTGTACTGACGGATATTTCAATGCCGGTTATGGATGGCATTGAGCTTGCTTCTGAGTTGGAAAAGCGTAAGCCATCGTTACCTATAATTGCCGTTACGGCACGAGCTACCATTCAAGAAGAGGCTCGAATGGACCAATACTTTTCGTGTTATCTAACCAAACCGCTCAACCCGAGCGATCTAAAGCTAAAGCTTCATTGCGCTTTATCAGGTGGTACTTGCTAACTTAGTTAAATACTCCTACCTATAACCTGAGGGTAAGCCATCTTCGGATCTTCATGTATTATTTTCATCTGTTTTTCTGAGAGTTATGGGCATTGTCATCAAGATAATGCCCAAACTGTTATGAAAATAACTATCATCCAATAAGTGTTGAGAGTAGCTGGGCATTTTCAAATTATTCAATCACAGCTTGCCCTTAGCTTTTGTTCGTATTTAATTAAAAATAAGCTAAATCACAATAACGAATAAGAAAATAAAGCTATGTTTGGAAATATTATACGTACGTTTCGTGTTAATAATGGTTTGTCTCAAACTAATTTTGTTGATGCGATTCAAAGAAGTAACTCTAACTTTAACAACCTGGACGTTGTGACACTAAGCCGTTGGGAAAGAGGAGTAACAACTCCCCACTTAAAACGTCAAAACGAGTTACTGGACCTTATTGGAGTCAACATATTTGATGTTTGGGAGGCAAACGACTCACAAACAGTTCTCACAGGGTTAACGAATAAATTTAATAATAACGGTTATATTGATATGAACATGCACGTCCAAACAGAAGTTACGGTGATTAACTCAAATAATTCATTCCTTCTTGGGAAGATTACCAAGTTAATTGATGTCATCTTTGAATATGAGGATAACGTTATGCTCAGTAATTTAGAAGATTTAGGTATGAGTAGAAAGGTAATTATTGAAAAAATAATAAATCAATATTCTGGAGAGTTAACGCTCGTCACGGTTAATGGGCAATTAATCGGACACTTATTAAGTGCTAACTATAATCTTGCAGCAGATTTTTTGGAGCAAGTCTTAGTATCTAAAGAAGATAGAGCACATTTAGTTGTTACTTTTAACTGCACTCATTATTCGTCATTTACAGACACAATGGGCAGAGAGGCGTACAAGTATCTACAAAGCTTAAATCCAGATAAAGAGCTTTATATACTACTGAAAAGCAAAAGGATTTTTGATCTGTTTTTTTCATTGGGCTGCGAGTATCGAAGTGTAAGAAGTAACGATAGATCAATGAAGGTCATGAACTTGGATTCAAAGAAAATGAAATCACAACGCACTTGGATGGATATTATTGCAAACTATAAAGGTGAAGAGAATGAATAACACAGTATTGATTGTTGACGATGTTGAACTATCGAGAGAGGTCATTAAAAATGCGGTCTCTTTATCTAATAAAAAAACATCTGTACAGTTTGCAGAAAATGCGTTCGATGCAATGAGCAAAATGCAAAACGCATCATTTGATTTGGTGATTATGGACATCATGATGCCCAATGGCGATGGATTTGAACTCTTGAGTATGATGTCGCAACAAAATGTTGAGTCTAAAATAATCATTATTTCAGGTTTGGATAAATCCATTGTTAGCTCGGTGAGTATGCTTGGAAAGCTCTATGAGTTAAATGTTGTCGCTTCACTAGAAAAGCCTATTTGGGCTAACCAAATAAGTGAGTTGGTTGATAAAGCACTTGAAGTTGAAACCATAACCAAAAGCGAGCTTGGCTTTGGTAACCGTGCAACAATCATCGATGACGATTTTCCCATCAATCTGGTTTATCAGCCGCAAGTTGTTTCGGATATAAATGTTATTTCGGGGTTTGAAGTGTTGTCACGATGGTCTGATGAAAACGGGACCTTACTTCCACCGAGCTATTTTTTGCCAGTAATTGAAGAGCTAGGAAAGCAAAAGGTTTTTACCAATATCGTGATAAATAAATTCATTCAGGATTATCATCTCCACTTCAGTGAACTTGATAAATCGTTGAGGTTCTCAATTAATATCGATCCTAATTTACTGACTGATGAATCTGTTGTCGATAATCTACTCGAGATCTATAAGCAAGGTATTGAGCATACTATCGTTGTAGAGCTGACTGAAAAGGGGCTTTCAGGCAATATTGAAAAAGAATTGTTGGCAAATATTTTACGGCTAAGGTTGAATGGTTTTGAGATCTCTATAGATGACTTTGGGATGGAAGCATCGAATATTGAACGTATTGTCAAACTGCCTATTAGTGAGATAAAAATAGATAAAACCATTACATGGGGACTTTGCCATAACATTGATTACATGCAAAAAATCGATGAAGTTAAGAAGCTCGTTTCGGTAAAAAACGCACGTATTATCTATGAGGGTGTTGAAAATAAAGACACCTGTGCATTTCTGGAAGCTCTAGGCGGCTTTAACCAACAAGGTTTTCTTCATGGGGTTCCATCACTACCTGAAATTGTAGTTGAGATGCTCGCAGAGCAAAAGGAGCTAGATTACGTCGCTTCTGAATATACTTCTAATCATTAACAACGTATTAGGGTAACGAGCCAAAGCCAACTCAATGGGCTTTGGCTCTTTTTATTACTTACCACACACCGAACAATTAGGCATCTTCATTAAATTCATTTCACGCCAGCTGTGAGACATGGCATCGAGAATCAAAAGCTTGCCTTGCTTTGGTTGTCCAAACCCGGCAATAACCTTGATAGCTTCCAAAGCCTGAGCCGCGCCAACCATGCCAACAACAGGTGCCATCACACCGGCTTCAACACAGCTTAGAGCAGCGTTGCCGAATAGAGCGCTCAAGCACTGGTAGCAAGGTGCATTTTCATCTTGATAAGTGAATACGCTAATCTGACCTTCCATGCGAATCGCAGCGCCCGATACTAGAGGCGTTTTTGATGCGTAACATAAGCGGTTCAACTGATTGCGCGTTTCGACGTTGTCACTGGCATCAAGAACAAGCGAGTGTGCTTCAATTAACTTGCCAAGTGCCTCGTCATCAAGCCTGTGTTCGACAGTTTCAATCGTCAGATGCGGGTTCAATACCTGCAAAGATTCAGCGGCAGAATCGACCTTCTTCTTACCAATATCAGTATCGGTGTGAAGTACTTGTCGCTGCAAATTTGAAAGCTCGACAACATCGTCGTCGATCAGCATTAGCTTACCAATGCCCGCAGTCGCAAGGTATTGAGCAGAGGCACAGCCTAAACCACCCGCACCTAACACTAAGATTGAACTCTGTTTCAGCGCTTCTTGACCTTCAAAATCAAACTGTTTGAGAATGATCTGGCGATTGTAACGAAGCATCTCTGCGTCAGACAGTATTTCCATCAGCAAGCCTCGTTAGTAAAGCGTGGAGTTAAACAGTTGAATCTGAACCGTTTCACCGACTTCAACACGGCCACGTTCGCGCTCTAGTACCACAAAGCAGTTTGCTAAGCTCATTGAGCGGAAAGCGCCAGAGCTTTGGTTACCTGTTGTTTCTACTACAAACTTACCGTTTTCAATCGAGTAAATACCACGTTGATAATCAGTACGGCCTGGGCCTTTTTTGAATGCAGATTTAGTGATCGCAGGAATCGATTCTGGTGCTGTCCACGCAGTGTGACCGGCAAGTTTAGCCAGCATAGGTTGAACTAACACATACATAGTCATCATTGCAGACACTGGGTTACCCGGTAGGCCACAGAACCAAGCGTTGTCTAGCTCACCAAATGCGAATGGTTTACCTGGTTTGATTGCTAGTTTCCAAAAGCCGATTTCGCCAAGCTCTTCAAGAATGTCTTTGGTGTAATCAGCTTCGCCGACACTTACGCCACCAGAAGTGACAACTACGTCTGCCAGTTCTTGCGCTTTTACAAAGGTTTCTTTAAGCGTTGCAGGGCAATCAGGAATAATACCTAGGTCAATTGCTTCGCAACCAAACGCTTCAATCAGTGGTTTGATACCGTAGCGGTTGCTGTCGTAGATCTGACCATCTTCAAGAGGCTGACCTAATGGCTTGAGCTCATCGCCAGTAGAGAAGAAAGCGACTTTAGGTTTGTGTGCCACAGTTACATGACTCACACCGAGCGAAGCAATCATTGGAATGTCACGAGGTGTTAAACGTTCGCCACGGCTAAGAACGATATCGCCTTGCTTGATGTCGTCACCGGTAGGGCGAATGTTATTGTTCAGCTTGATGTCGTCTTGCTGAATCTCAATGCCAGCGTCAGTTTCAGCCGTGTTTTCTTGCATGATTACGACGTCACAACCTTCCGGGATCTTTGCGCCAGTCATAATGCGAATACAGGTGTTTGCTGGCCATTCACCTTCAAAAGGTTGACCTGCAAAGGACTTGCCCGCTAAAGGCAGCACTTTACTGTTCTCTAGGTCTGCTAAGCGCAGTGCATAGCCGTCCATTGCTGAGTTATCAAAAGGAGGGACGAAAATAGGGGATAGAATATCTTCAGCAAGTACGTAACCCAATGCTTCTGCTAATGGCAGTGATAAGGTCGTTTGAATAGGTTGAATTGGTGATAGCAGCTTATCTAGTGCTTCTTCAATTGGCATCAAGCCCGGAGCGTCGCAACAGCCCATAATTGAAATCCTTTGATCGTTATTATTTTGATTTGGCGGTTGGCAATAGGGATTCAATAGTTATCAAATCATGATGGTTCGCCAACGAAATTCTAGCCACTCTAGCACAGTTTAAGCCCCGTAAATAATGACCTCCCTTAAAATATGGGTGTATTTATTCAAAATTCCGAGTATCCTTGTTTGCCATCCAGAAGGGGTAATAAAAGAGGAAGTTCAATGTCAGGTCTTAGCGAATCAGCGAAGTTGGTTAAAGATGCGCTAGCAAGCCGTGGTTTAGAGACACCAATGAGTCCAAACCAGGTTAGCCGAGAAGAGAAAAAGGAACGAATCGAACACCATATGCGTGAGATTCTCACTCTCCTTGAACTTGATCTTACGGACGATAGTCTGGAAGAAACACCGCAACGTATTGCTAAAATGTACGTGGATGAAATTTTCTCTGGTTTGGATTACGCCAATTTCCCTAAAATTACGGTAATCGAAAACAAGATGGGCGTTCGTGAGATGGTACGAGTAAAAGACATTACCGTGACCAGTACTTGTGAGCACCACTTAGTGACGATTGATGGTAAGACTGCGGTCGCTTATATCCCTCGTGGGAAAATCATCGGCCTTTCAAAGATTAACCGTATTGTTCGATTCTTTGCTCAGCGCCCACAAGTTCAAGAACGTATGACGCAGCAGATCCTTGTTGCACTGCAAACGCTACTCGAAACTGATGACGTTGCTGTCACCATGGATGCGGTTCACTACTGCGTGAAATCACGCGGTGTAATGGATGCGACTAGCGAAACGACAACAACAGCTCTGGGCGGTATCTTCAGATCAAACCCAGCAACGCGCCACGAATTCTTACACGGCCTGCGTTAATACGTTTCGTTATTGGATGCACGTGATTTAGCCTTTGTAAATTGAAGTTCGTTGAAAATATTCTAAGCCTCGCTTTATGCGGGGCTTTTTTACGCCTGCAATGAAGTCAACTGTAATGGCTGAAAATGCTGTTATTCCCTAAAGTGAAGAATGAGCGACTTATTCACTTTCGCCATTCCCTAAAGTGAGGAATGAACGTAATAGGGAATCTGTTGCGGCCAAGCAGAAAAAGCACGCTCTATATCTTAACGTTTGTTGAAAGCATATAGAGCGTAACTAGAATCAGTCGCTGGTGGAGTGCTTAAGAAAGGTTAAACAAACGCTTTAAGTGGTGAACAATACCGGATGGCTTGTTCTCGGCTTGATAGATGCTCAAACCATCGTAAAAACTCGCCATGAACTCTACGCGAATCTCATCATCACTGCTTCTCGATATACGAGACAGTAGCGTAGCGGCTACAGCTGCGTGATCATTGGCTAGGCTGTAATCCATTCCTAGTCGTCCTTGAATGAACAACCACAAATGCGTGACTAGTTTTAACTGTTGAGCGTTAGAGTTTTGTAACTTGTCGCTGTGCTCAGTTCCCACTGTATTATCGAATACATTTTGCATCGCCTCATTCGCTTCTTTATTGCTTTCAAAGCGATAGCTTGCATCGATATGTACCTTGGTTAGCAAGCCAAGCAACGTCTGACGTGCAGAGTTCTCCGGCTTGTTCTCGCAAGCGTGTTTAAACAAAGCGTGTTTAAACAAAGCGTGGTTTTCATCAATAAATGACGACAGCTCTTTCTCGTAGCCTGTCGAGAGCGCTTTGACTGAACCTAAACCTGCTTCTTTTAAACACTGGTGAAGCTTGGTTCTAGCTTGTTGTTTAGCTTTGATTTCTTGCTGCGCGTCGGCTTGTTGCTTGGCTTCTTCTAGCTGGCTAGCTGCTGTTTGCGAATTATTCGGGGTTGGACGCTCAGTCATTACTCTGTAGCTCTTCCCACGTTACTTCTGCCGATTGAGTATCGCTGTTAATGAAAGCAGAGTTACCCGTCAGCATGACTGAAAGATCCATCGTACGTTGTGTCATCGCCGCTAGCTGCTCAATACCATCGTTGTCTAGACGAACGATCTGAGCTTTTAGGTAGCCGAATTTACCTTTGTTCTGCTCCCACCAAACGTTTGATTTAGTGTTGAAGCTGAATACGCGTACTGATTTAGATAGGCGAGTTGCCTTCTTAACACGCTCTGGATCGGGTTCGCCCACATCGACCCATTCTAGGATTTGATCGTCTAACGACTTCTGCCATAAATCGGGTTCTTCAATGCTAGACAATCCTTTAGTGAACTCAAGTTCAGGAGATGCATTGATACAGAAAGCCATGATTCGAGCCATCATTCGCTGTTCTGTTTCAGAAGGGTGTTGTGCAACCGTTAGATTAAAAGAGTCGTAATAGTCGCGATTCATATCGGTTAAAGAGATACGAAACTTGTAGATTGTCGGTTTAAGAGCCATTGAGAGGGTGTCTTAGGTAGAAATAGTGAAGGGGAATATTACCTTAAATCTCTGAATAGCGGGTAAAAAAATAGCCAGCAGAGGCTGGCTATTTTTAGAAAGCTTTAAAATACTAAATTAAAGTACTTTGATGCTGTCAGCTTGTGGGCCTTTTTGACCTTGAGATACTACGAACTCAACTTTTTGGCCTTCAGCAAGAGTTTTGAAACCGTCGCCAGTGATAGCAGAGAAGTGTGCGAATACGTCTGGGCCGTTTTCTTGTTGAATGAAGCCGAAGCCTTTAGTTTCGTTGAACCATTTTACTGTACCAGTAACTGTGTTAGACATGATGATATCCTAAAATTAAATTTTTATTTTGAGCCAATTGTGGCACTGATAGCGCGGAAAAGTTTATTGCTATTGCGTACAACACAACGGGGTTACTAGTAATCCAACGAAATGTTTATATACAAAGAACTTTCTTTCTAGCCGGGAACGAGTCTAAATCAAATCAGGGGATAGTCAATCGAATACATAGGGAAAGGTTGCAGAAACTTGGGGGTAGTCAAACTTTGCATTCCTTAAATATCATGGAGTTACAGTTGTATGGTGATTTGTTGTAGTTTTTGTGAAAAAGGTGGTCGAAATTGATGACGAATTTGGAGTCAATGCACTGTTTTAGCGCATTCATTTTTGCAAATTTAAAGCCGCTAACTGGGCGTTGAGCCCACTTTTAACGGCTTATATTTATAAATGTCGTTGTAAGGTAAGTGCCTTTACTTGAACGAGGTCTCGGCTACTTTTTCAAGCGGTACAGGTTGCCATTATCAGTGCTGAAGAAGATGTCTCCGTTTGGTGAAGTTTCGATGTCTCTTACCCTTTCGCCCAAGTCCTCTAAAATGCGTTCTTCCTCGATTGCCTCACCTTGTTCATTGACTGTCACAATATTGATGTGAGTAAGTTTTAGTGCGCCAGCCAGCAGTTTGCCTTTCAGCTCTGGGTATTTGTCTCCTTGGTAAACAAGCAAACTGCCCGGAGCGATTGAAGGAACATAGACTTTTTTTGGCGCTTCAATACCATCTTTGGTTTCCGATTCGCCAACGCTGATAGGGCCCCAATACTCTTTTCCGTGTGAGGTGACAGGCCACCCATAGTTGGCACCCGCTTTTATTAGGTTAATTTCATCACCACCGCGAGGGCCGTGTTCAATCGACCAAAGCTTTTGAGTCGGGAAATCGTAATACAGACCTTGTGGATTACGATGGCCAAAGCTCCAAATTTCATTGAGCACTTTGTTGTTATCCGTGAATGGGTTATCGCTTGGTGTGCTTCCATCGGCATTCAGTCGTAATATTGATCCGGCGTGAGTCATGGTGTCTTGGCCGTTGTCTCGATCACCACGGTCGCCGATTGAAAAATACAGGTGGCTATCATCAAAGGTGATACGGCTACCAAAGTGACGTCCGGTGTCCGTTCTAGATTTAGATACAAACACATCTGTCCAATTGGTGACTTCATTATTGCTGTAATTAGCAGAAGCCAGTGTCGTTACGCCTTCACTATCGACGTCTTTACTGTAAGTGACGTAGAACTTTCCGTTTTCAAAAGGGGAGAGTGCGATATCCAATAATCCACCTTGGCCTTTCGCCCATACATTGGGCAGCCTGAACAGTGTGTTTTGATCGCCTGTTTTTAAATCGACATGTTTAATGACGCCTGATTTTTCTGTGACTAACATGGACTTATCGTTGACATAAGCCAGTCCCCAAGGGATCACGAGTCCGTCGGTGATCTTCTCTGCCTGCCATGCAAAGGCTGACGTTATAGGACCAGAGGCAAGCAGCGCCAAAGCACATGAAAAAATACGGTGATGAGTGTTCATTGAAATCCCTTGATTATGAGCATCTAGTGTTAGTCTAGCGCTTGTGACCGAATGGCGGAAAGCCGAGGTTGCTGAAAAGTGACTATTCACATATTTAGTTGAACGCCTATTGTATGATTATACAAGCTCACGTATGTTTACTGTGCCTTTCTCTATTTGATCCCGTCGGAGCATTATGAACAACTCACCAGCAGCATTTTCGCTATTTTCTCAGTTTTTATGTTGTGAGTTAGATACGCACGATTTTTCTTCGAACGGACCTATTAAACGATGAGTCGTGGATTTGATTTTAAATCGATCTTACTTGCGTGCTTGGTCATCAGTATCGGGCAGCTCAGTATGGGCTTGGTGTTTCCTTCTTTGCCTTGGATCGCAAAAGATTTTGATGTCTCGCTAGAGCAAGCCCAGCTTTTGGTGAGTGTGTATTTATTAGGCTTTGGCCCTTCCCAGTTTATTTATGGCCCTATTTCCGATGCTTTGGGACGCAAGAAGGTACTGCTAAGCGGTTTGTTGATTGCCATGCTTGGGTTATTGATGATCATCTTCTTCAGCCATTCGTTTACTAGCATGGTGATGGGGCGATTCCTGCAAGGCTTAGGAACCGGTTGTTGCGCGGTACTTGCTCGTGCTTCTACGCGAGACAGATTCAGTGGGGCAGACTTGCCTTTGGCGATGTCTTACATTGCTATGGTTGCGTCTATAACACCTTTGATCGCGCCCGTTATCGGTGGATTCATTAACTTCCATTTTGGCTGGAGCATGGTGTTTATCTCGCTACTTGGCTATGTCTCATTAGCTTGGGTGGTGTTAGCGTTCAAATTTAAGGAAACCGTCACTCAGGTTTCGGCGATCCCTTCGCCTAAGAGAATGGTTTCTCAATATAAAGAGTTACTCACTTCTCGTTATTTTATGAGCTTTGCGAGTATCGGTTGGCTTAACTTTAGCTTGATGATCACCACTGTGTCGGTGATGCCATTTATCATGCAGAACCAGATTGGTATGACGTCAGATGAATACGCAATGTGGGCGGTGATTCCAGCATTAGGCATGCTTGGCGGAACAGGCTTATGTAACCGTATTCGCCCTATGCTGGGTAACAAGAAAACTCTGTTATGCACACCTGTATTGCACGTTGCTGCGGCCTTGTGGCTGTTCTTCTGTCCACTCGAACCTTTGTATCTCATGCTTGGCCAGTTCTTGATGATCCTTGGTAATGGTATTGCGTTACCTTGTGCTCAGGCGTTAGTGATGTTGCCTTATAAGAAGAACGCTGGCGCGGCGGCTGCGATGTCTGGTGGCGGGCAGATGGTGGTGTCTTCAATGGTGAGTATGGGCCTGGTTCAGTTAGGGTTAGGGGAAGCGTGGCATTTATCGCTCGTTATCATGCTGTTCACATTGATTACCCTGTTTAACATTTTGCGTGGTTTCAGTAGCCAAGAAGCGAGAGAGTCTCAGCTCAGTTAGTTGCTTAGGTAATTAGCTAGCTGCCTGGCTAGTAGGAACGAGAAGGCCATTGAAATGATGAATTTCAATGGCCTTTTTAATGTTCAGCGCTTTGGTTTAAGTTACCAGAATATATGCTATTTTCTGACTGCTTAGGGCAAGTGGTAGTGTTCCGAGCGCAGCTTGCGGCAGGGACGTTAGTTTCCATTATTGCTGGCAGCTACTTTATCTTCTTGCTACTGAAATCTCGAAGAACATAGGTTTTGCTCATGACCGAAAGCCATTGCTAATCAAAGCTACTGGCAATCAAAGCCATTGGCGATAAAAGCTACGGATGAAAAGCAGTGAATGGAGCGATCCATCACTGCTTTTTTGTTGATGTCGTTTGTGTAAAGGGAAAGACGTTAAGCAACACAGGTCTCGCTTCTTAATGTGCAAGTTTGGCATATGTTAATAAAATGTATAACCTAAAGGTCTGACCACTGATAAGGTAGCCACCATGCCAAACCTCGATCGTATTACTTGTTCTATCGATAAAAACCAAATTGCGACGGTTGTGTTGAATCGACCCGATAAGCTCAATGCTATTGATATGGCAATGTTTCAAGGCGTGAATAACATGGTGACTCAGCTGAAAAAGAACACCGAGATTCGTGCCGTAATAGTAAAAGGTGAGGGTTCTGATTTTTGTTCAGGGCTTGATGTTAAGTCCCTATTAACCAGTAAATCTGGGGCGATGAAGCTCTTGTTTAAATGGCTACCGACATTGCCTAACGCTGCACAACGCTTTTCATTGGGTTGGCGAGATATTCCATGCCCTGTCATTTTTGCGATTCATGGTCGTTGTTGGGGAGGCGGCCTGCAATTGGTCAGTGGGGGTGATTTTAGAATTGCTAGCCCGGATGCGAACTTCTCTATATTGGAAGCAAAGTGGGGTCTGATTCCAGACATGGGAGGCGCTATCGCTTTTAGAGAGCTGATGCGTAAAGATCACACCCTTGAAATGGCGATGACGGCCAAAGTGATCGACTGTGAAACCGCTAAAGAATATGGGTTGGTGACCAAGATTGCCGAAGATCCTTACGCTGAAGCCTATGCGTTGGCACTTGAGTGTGCGAATCGGTCGCCAGATGTCGTCGCTGCTAACAAGAAGCTCTACAACAAGACTTGGTGGTCAAGCCCGGGCATGGCTGTATTCTGCGAAACTTGGTATCAGATAAAGGTTGGGTTAGGTAAGAACAGGGCGATTGCTGCTCAACGTGAAATTCATCGAGACAAACCACGCCCTTACGTCGCCAGAAAGTTTAAATAGCGCTTGTACAGGAATAATGGATATTCCCTTTGTTTATTGAGCTTTGCGGTAACCTTAGAGCAATTTAATGTCTAAGGCTAAATGAGCGCTCTGATGAACAAAACTTTTACTTACTCTCTAGCTGCCACTGCAATTTTTACGAGCTTAAATGCATTCGCAAGTGGCCTGTTTTTGCAAGAAGCTGTCGTTGCCAACGCTGGTACTACTGGCGCTGGTGATGGTGTTTACACTCGATCTGCAGCGGCGATGTGGACAAACCCTGCCACTATGTCTCACATGGGCGAAAGCAAAACGACCATCAACACCATGGCATTCGATCTTGAAATGAAGTATCAAGATAACGGTGGTAATCCAGATGGTAAAGCTCATTCCGTAATGCCGTCATTTGGTGCCTTCCACGCTCATCAAGTCACAGACAAATTACACCTTGGTATCGCGCTTGGCGCTGTTGGCGGCTCTAGCCTTGATTACGGCAGTGATTGGGCGGGTGCTGCACTTCTAGAAGATATCACTCTTACTGCAATGCAAGTGAACCCATCACTGAGTTATAAGCTGAATGACCAATGGTCAGTAGGCGCGGGTGTGCAATTCAGTTGGGCTGCATTCCAACAAACAACGTCAATGCTTACTGCGAAGCAAGATACTGACTGGGCATACGGCTATAACCTTGGCGTAATGTACACACCGACAGATAAACTTAAGCTGGGCGCAAGTTACCGTTCTAAGCTAGAGCATAAGTTTAACAATGATGTGAATGTATTTACTGGCGGCCAGCGTTCATTAAATACTGGTATAGATGTACCTGAAATTGTTGATGCCAGTTTGAGTTATGCATTTAATACTCAGCTTGATCTATTAGCTAGTGTGCAATTTCATCGTTGGAGTCAATGGGATAGCACTGTTTTAGATTTGGGTACAAACCAAAATGGTAACCTTCCAATTAATCAAACACTATTGCGCGATTGGGACGATGTATGGAAGTTTGCAGTTGGTGCAGATTACCAACTTAACTCAGACTGGCGTTTGAAAGCTGGCTTCTCTTACGAAACTTCTCCGCAAGACGATCCGTCAATGCAATGGGTTGACCTTCCTGTGGGTGAACAGTACCGCTACTCAGTTGGCGCATCTACCTACTGGGACGACATCTTAATTGATGTGTTCTATGAATACGCTGATTTGGGTTCAGTTAAGATGGATCGATATGGTCGATTTGGTCAAGTTAATCTGTTGAATGGTTCGTTCGATGGCCGTATCCACTTTGTTGGTGTTAGCGCGACCTTCTAATGACATTACGTAATCTACTAATCATTACTTTAGTGTCTTTATTTTCAACGGGTGCTTTTGCTGAAGAGAAGCACCCTGATGATCCGACTAAAATCGTAACCAAAGCTGGCGTTGCTTATAACGAAGATCTGCAGTTCTCTGGGTCTATTGGGCTTGATGAAGCACGAATGATCAATGCTCGTGTTAACGCAGATGGCGAAGAATGGCGAATAGGCGGCTCATGGCTGTTGCCTATGGGTATTGTTAACTTCAACTTTAGCCGTTCTGAATATGACAACGATGCTTATAAGAACAACTACAGTATTGGCACATTTATACCACTGAGCTATTTCGATATTGAGCCGTTCGGTTGGCAAATCTTCCCTATGGCTGGTTACAGCTATAATGACGGCGAAGTAGCGGTTTTCGATGATGATAATGTTGGTTCTGACTATGTATTGATGTCGAGCTCAACACACGGTGGCTACATTGGTGCGTTTGGTTTAAAAACGATTACTGATGAATGGTCTATCATGGGCTTCGGTGGCGGTTCAATGGGGTCTGATGATTATTCAGGGTATTGGGCAGGCGTCGGTGCTAGCTACAAGTTGAGTGACGCTCAATCATTCAACTTCTTCACTATTTTTGCTGAGGACGATTTCGGTGAAAATAACAGTGTTGGCGCGTCTTACACCTATGAGTTCAAATAACTGTTAGCAGGCAGAAATTCGCAGGTGGACACCTCTCGTAAGAACCATTGACTTAGTCCAGATTAAATTGAACAAAGTCGCTTATTAAAACTTAGCGACTTTCTTTTGTTACCATTTCTCCAATCTTTTTTATCTCTTTTTGATGCTTTCTATATCTTTCTCACATGAGAGTGCCGCTCTCTTAATCTAGATTAAGTTTTCGCTGCCTTATTCTCTGTAGTATCCGCCTGAATCAGTGCCCATGCTTAATGGGTAACTTGCGTAACACGATTTTGAGAGGAAGACACTTGAGCACTTTGTTTACAGAAACCCACATTGGCAAGATGACACTAAAGAATCGCTTCATGAGAAGTGCAACGTGGGAAAATATGGCCACCGAAGATGGGCATATGACAGATAAACTGTACGCTATCTATGAAGAGTTGGCTCAAGGTGAAGTCGGCCTGATCGTGACGGGCTACGCGAACATTGTTGAAGAAGAAAAGCCGAATGCAGGCATGATGGGTATGTATAACGACTCATTCATTGAAGAGTATCAAAAGCTGACTCAACTGGTGCACGACAACGACTCTAAAATCGTGATGCAGTTGGCTTATGGTGGCACCAAAACCACGCATGACCTTGGCGAGCGAGTAATCTACGCACCAAGTGAGGTTCCAGAAAAAGGAACTCAAACTCTAGGCAAAGCGATGACCAAAGACGAGATCGACTACATTGTTGATGCGTTTGCTCAAGCGTCTTTGAGAGCACAGAAGTCAGGCTTTGATGGCGTTGAAATTCATGCCGCTCACACTTACCTGATTAACCAATTTCTAAGCCCTTATTACAACCAACGTGAAGATGAATACGGCGGTAGCTTAGAAAACCGCATGAGATTTTTGTTAGAGATCTATACCGCGACACGTAAGCTGGTGGGTGATGATTTCCCTATCTTGGTTAAGCTCACGGCATCCGAGTTTTTTGAAGGTGGCGTCACCTTTGAGGAAACACGTATTGTCTGTAAAAAGCTTGAACAAGTGGGTGTGGATGGCATTGTCGTGTCAGGCAATATTCATGGCAAAGCAGACACTATGATTGGCGAGTCGCACGATGGTTTTACCATTCAAGCTGAAGGCTACTTCCATGAGTATGGTCACGCGATCAGCCAAGACGTTAATATCCCAGTGATCACGGTTGGTGGTCTAACGGATTTTGATGCTATCGAAGCGATTGCAAACAACACGGGCATTGAGTACTTCGCGCTTTCAAGACCGCTGCTTTCTGAACCCCATTTAGTGAAGCGTTGGAAGGAAGGGGATAGAAGCCCTGTTGAATGCGAACGATGCTCTAAGTGTCGTACTAAGCGCGGTAACTTCTGCGTGGTGAATAAAGACAGAAAAGTACAGCTTGCACGCATGTAGTCGCTGAGCCCAGCTCCAAGCGAGCTCCGAAGTTTATAGCTGAGTCTAAGTTTGAGCCTGTGTAATCGCGCAGGCTCTTGTTCATTCCGTATTCCACGAAACGAAATTTGAAACCTTATTACTCACATCTTCCTGTCAAATTGGCGCGACTAAACAGTTACAATACGCCTGTAAATTATCCAACCAAGTTATCGATAAAAACTGGGCAAACTTTGAAACTACTTCCTCTTCTTAAGCAACCTCGAATCCACTGACGCCTCTTTAGTTTTAGCGACATTGCTATGATTTAAGCGTGATACTCACTATTCATCCCTGTGAACCCTGTGTTTATAGGGCGTTAGTTTGTGCTCCTTGGATTTGCATCGTCGAACATTTTGATAGTTAACGAATAAAACTTAATAGATCATTCAGAGGTAAAAATGCAAAAGAAGCATTGGTCCAAATTCGAGTTGCTGCATGAAGTCGTAACCAACCCCAATATTCACGTAAAAGGTCAACACAGTTATTACAGCGATTGCTGGGATAATGGGTTCGAGCAATCTGTCGTCCGTTATTTACATGGCGACGAAGTCAGCCGCCAGTGGGAGCCTCGATGGGAAATCGACGAACTCCATATCGGCGATTATGTCTGCATTGGCGCAGAGGTTGTGATTTTAATGGGTGGCAACCATACCCACAGAGTTGATTGGTTTTCGCTGTATCCATTTATGGATGTAATCGACGATGCCTACATTGGCAAAGGTGACACTCACATTGAAGATGGGGTGTGGTTAGGCATGAGAGCGATGGTGATGCCCGGTGTGACGATTGGCGAAGGCGCTGTGGTTGCAGCGAATAGTGTGGTGACTAAAGACGTCGCTCCATACAGCATTGTCGGTGGTTCTCCAGCTAAAGTCGTCAAATACCGCTTTGATGAGTCCGTTATTGACGAACTCATGTCATTCAAAATATACGAGTGGCCCTCAGATAAATTTGAAGCGCTGAAACCGTATTTATGTAACTCAGACTTTTCAAAGTTAAAGCAGGCGATAACGGATTACGACAATTGTTTGTAAGGAGCACTTGTAACGAGCACTTGTAACGAGCGTTTGTAAGGAGCGTTTTTAAGGTACGGGTATAGCCACAGATTTGTGTAGAAAGATCTGTGTCATATTTATATTGAAAAACACGTTAAATCAGTCCGTTACCTTGCAATACTCAACATGGTGTACCAATCTTATTTCATAAGCATGGATAAGGATTGTGTATGCCCGCAAGTTCAATGAAAAACAAAGGGGTGGTGGGGAAAGTCTTACTGCCTTCTTTACTCATGAATCTTCTCTCTCTCGCCGTTCCGTTAACGGTTTTGCAAATTTACGATCGTATTTTACCTAACCAAAGTTACGGTACTGCCACTTTGTTGTTGGCGGGTGCAGCGTTGGCTGTTGCCATGGAAGCATTGATCCGGTTTGTGCGTACTTGGCTTTTGTCAGCCGCGGCCAGCAATACCGAGAAAGCGACCTATCAAACTTTGGTTGAAAGAGTAACAACGGCTTCATCAGGCCATCTCCGCCACATTGGTGTTGGCGGCGTGGAAGAGGGGCTTGGTTCTGTATCCAAAGTCAAAGATTGGTATTCCGGTGGTGTGATTGCAGGCTTTATTGATTTGCCTTTTGCCTTGATCTTCTTGGGCTTGGTGGCTTACATCGGCGGTGAGCTGGTGGCGATACCTTTGGCAGTTTGGCTGATTACTCTCGGAATCGTTTGGTTATCTTCTATTCGCGTTAAAAGCTTAAGTGAAGAAGCTTCCCAAGATGAGCAGGAGCGAAAAGCGTTCTTGATTTTACTGAGCCAAACCATTCAAGGAATCAAACGTCAGGCTGTTGAGTCTCGAATCTTCAATCAGTTTAAATCCCTCAATAATGTTCGCTCTCAGTCTAAAGCGAGAGAAGAAGAACAGAACGCCTTCGCCCAAGAATGTATTCAGCTTGCCGCATTAGCCACGTCAGTTTTACTCGTGATTACGGGGAGCTTATGGGTGTTGGATGGCCAGTTAACCACAGGTGGATTGGCAGCATGTTCTATCTTATCGGGCAGAGCGGTTGCGCCTTTGAGTGCTCTGGTTGGGGTTAGAATCAAGCTTAATTCAATACACAGTGCCAATCAGGCAATAGAAAAATTGAGTGACTTATCATTATCGGAATCTTCAGATTCTGAGCAAGCCGAGAACCACTTATCTGACTTTGAGACGTTGGAAATCAAGCAAGCGACCGTTGAAAGATATGGTGAACTCTCTCATGCAGATGTCACACTGAATAAAGGTGAGTTGATATTGTTAGAGAGTGAGGATCGCCACACCAACAGTCATTTATTGTCGTCGATTGCAGGTATTGATGATCTGAAAGCGGGTGAGTGCTTCATTAACGGAGCTGCCGTTTCAATCGCATCGGTAACCAACATTGCAGCCTACTGTGGCGTTAAAGGACAACTGGTGTCGGGGACCATTCTTGACAACTTGTGTGGCTTTGACCCTGAGAAAACGCAAAGCGCCAGTGACTATGCAAAGCGTTTGGGTTTAACCAAAGAGATTACTCGATTACCCGATGGACTAGAGACACAAATTGGCCATACGAGTGCTTCTTTGTTGAGTATGGGTAACGTGAAAATGCTCAATATCGCGGCTCAATTGGCAAGTGATAAACCCATAATCATGTTGGAAAGGCCGGATTCTTCACTTGATTTAGACGCCCTTGGGAATCTAGCTAAGGTGTTGGAGGAAGAAGTAACGGCAGGACGCACGATACTGATGGTGAGCTACCATTCGAAGCTTCGCGAATTTGCTAATCGAATCATTACAGTGGAAAGTCGAGCTATTACGGTCGACAGCGAGAGCAATCAGGAGGCCGTCGTATGAATCGTTTAGATATTGGTAACCCTTCAGGTACGAACAACCGTGCAGATACCAGCGGTCGACAAGAGGTGATGAATCATTTAGAAACCGAGAGCCTTTCCGTTCTTAAGCAGTTGGAAGTTAATGCTAATATCCAGTTGTTCGCACATCAATGGGTCGATGAAAATGGCATTGAATCAATCGACGATATGTTTGCCTTGTTCGACAGGCTTGCACTGCCTTATCGCTTGGTTGCCAACCTAGATGACGTTGGTGAACATAAATTGGTCTTACTGGTGCTTGGTGAAAATGAGCTGGTCTCTGGTCATTTAGAATCCAAGCAATTTGTTGCCTTTAATGCCAATGACGACATTACCGATGTCCCTCAGTTTTGTATTGTTATCGAAGGTCCACCACTAGAGAAGGCTTCTCCTGATTGGGTTGGCGAACGACTACATGCGTTTCGCCCCATTATTCCTAAATTGCTGCTAGTCAGTTTTATCACTAACTTATTTGCGCTTGCTGTTCCCTTCATCACGATGTCGATTTATGACCATGTGATTGGTGGTGATGCAGGGCATGAGTTGCAAGGTATCGCCATTGGCGCGGCGTTGTTGTTTGTGATGATGGGTTGGTTGAGAACATTACGTAGCCGAGTGTTTGCTTCAGTTTCCAACCGAGTAAGTCGTGAGATTTCTCAATCCCTCGTGCAGCGTCTGCTTCGTAATAGCTATGCTCAAAATCAGCAAACAGCTTCTTCTAGTCAGCAAAACCAAGTGATGTTGTCAGAGCGTATCTCAGGTGTGCTATCGGGGCCATTAGGAAATGCGTTATTTGACCTACCATTCATTCTTATTTTTGTACTTGCGATAGGTGTTTTAGGCGGATGGTTGGTACTGGTTCCAGTCGTCTCTTTAATCCTTTATTACTTGCTAGCAAAACGCTCGATACGCTCTAGCAGCAAGCGCTCGATGCAATCGACAGTGGCAGGTACGAATCGTCAAAACATGACTAATGAGCTGTCATCCAAGCTTGCCTTTATTCGCAGTGCTGGATTCTCAGAGCACTGGATTCAACGTTTCAAAAAGGCCAATCTTCTTGCTTCAACAGTGACCTTTAATCAATCGGTTCTCCAGAGTCGGTACACCTCGATTTACTATTTCATTGGTGTGGGCTCGACACTCGCCGTGATGGGGTTAGGCATAGGACTTATTTTTGAACAAGTGATGACCCCTGGTGGTTTGATTGCTTCAATGATGTTGATATCTAAGGTGACGGGTCCTGCTCAGGTGTTGGCAAACAGTGCGATGCGTTTTAATAGCTTTAATCAATCCAAGCTGCAAGTGAACCGTATTTTGTCTCAGCCGTCTGAGCGTGAATTCAGTTACCAGCATCACCCGTTACCTGTGGTAGCGCCTAACTTGAAATTAGAGCAAGTGACGCTGCGCTATCCCAAACAGAGTCGCCCCGCTTTGAATGGTGTGAGTTTTGATATTGAAGCCGGTGAAGTTGTCGCGATTACCGGCCCTTCTGGGAGCGGTAAATCAACATTAATTGAAGTGCTGTCTGGCTTGCAGCCTATCCAAAATGGCATGGTCGAGCTTGAAGGCGTTAACCTCGTTCAATACGACCCGCAGCTTTATCGCCACTGGTGTTTCATTCGAGCCGCATATCCTGATTTGCTTACGCTGAGTATTCGAGAGTGGCTAAACGACGGTCACAAAGTCGAAGATCAGAAAATGATCTCTGCAATTGAAATGGTCGGCGGAAAGCGTTGGTTCGAGACATTATCAGGTGGGCTCGATACTTCCATCAGCAGTATTCAGCCGGACAGCCTTTTTGACATGTTGTCTGGCAGCGTCGCGCAGATCCTCATTGACGCGAAAGCGCTGGTTTATGACTACCCAATGTTCTTAATGGATAATCCTGTGCCTGATGCTCACCCAAATGCTAAACGTATATTTGGTGAATTTGTGCAGTCGAAAAAAGGAAAAGCAACGGTGATTTACACGTCCCACGATCCGGATTTAATCAAGCTTGCCGATAAAGTGGTGGTATTAAATGAAGGTGCAGTGGTTTATGCCGGTCCATTAGAGCCGGAGCAGTCTTCGAAGCAGGAACAGCCTTCAGAGCCTCAAACTTCTCAAGAACCGCTGTTATCTGAGCAACCGTTATCTCAAGAGCTACAGCCGTCAACTCAAGAGGCGTCTGCTCAACAAAATGCAGCCCAACAAGAACAATCAAAGTCTAAGCAAGGAGTCGCTAATGACTAAACAATCTATCGAGAAGGGCAAGCGCTACGGTGAACTTGTTGAATCACAAAATACGGCTCGTACATTGGCGCTGGCCACATGGTCGGTTGCCTTATGTGTTATTGCTTTTGCCACTTGGTCTGTAGTCACTCAAGTTGATGAAATCGCCAAAGCCAAAGGTGCTGTGATTCCAGAAGGCGAGAAGCAAGTATTACAAAGCGCGATTGGCGGTAAGTTAAAGCAAATTCTCGTTAAAGAAGGACAGCTTGTCGAGAAAGGCCAGCCGCTTGTTGAGTTTGATGCCACTTTCCAGCGTACCGCCCTTGAAGAGCTAAAGTCCCAACAAGTGACGCTTCTAGCCAGTGTAGAACGTATGAATGCGCTTCTTGAACAACGTGAGCCAAACCTTGCTGAGTTCGAGGTCGATTACCCAGAGATCGTCAGCCAACAAAAAGCGCAGCTGAACGCGCAAAAAGCCCTCTACTTCCAAAAGCGTGTGGTGCTTGAGAAAGAGAGCGAGCAAATTGCAGAGCAGCTTCGTAGCGTAGAAAAGGCCTTGCCGAGTTATGAGAAAGAGTTAAATGCGACTAAGCAAGAGTTGAACATACTGGAGAAGGGTTATAAAGCGGGTAACATTTCACGTTTACGTGTGCTTGAAATGCGACAAAAATTGGCCAGTATCGAACAGAAAATCGAAGAAGCTCGTGGTAAGAAGTCGGTATTGATTAGACAAGCTGACAGTAATGACCAAAAAATCATACAGCTTCTGGCGGAAGCGAAAGCTAAAGTGAGCGATGATCGTTCTAAAGCCGTATCTGACTTATCAGCATTGAATGCTAGAGTTCGTTCAAGCCAAGCTAAATTGACGAACACTATGTTAGTGTCACCGCTACAAGGCTTGGTGCAAAGCATACCAAGCACGCAGGATGGTGGTGTTATTCAGCCGGGTGGCACGGTAGTTGAAATTGTGCCTGTCGGAGGGAACGCTGACTTCAAAGCACGTTTGTCCCCAAGAGATATTGGTTTTGTGAGTGTTGGGCAGCCCACTCGAGTCAAGATTGATGCGTTTGATTACAGCCGCTTTGGGGCTTTAAAAGGGGCGGTAGAGAGTATTTCACCGACCACAAGTCAAAGCGAACGTGGCGAGATCTATTATGAAGTTGTAGTGTCGGTTGATACGCCTTACTTCCGTGATAACCCTGAAAGCTTTTCCATACTGCCGGGTATGACGGGTGAAGTAGACATCACAACTGGCGAGAAGTCGGTGTTCCAATACTTATGGAAACCGATTTATACCAATGTTAGCGTGGCGTTTGGAGAGAGGTAAAGTCCTCCACTCTGGCTTGCATAAAAAGGAGCACATGCCGTGCTAATGCCGATCAGTTAAA
>NZ_JBFRTN010000054.1:0-54732 GCF_041474095.1 Vibrio sp. 10N.222.54.A3 | reverse complement strand
GTGTTGTAGCTAAAATCTTTGCATAAGATTTGACGAACCACTAGTAAAAAGGGCATCATTTGATGCCCTTTTTCTGCGCTAAAAAAAGAGTTGGATGTTTTGACATCGATTTTTGCTCTTAGCAAAGAATTAAACGGTCTTTTTGACTAAAATGACTGTTAGATGTGTTGTTTTGCAACGCAAAGGAATGTGCCCTGCAACAGCGGGGTTATTGTCGTCTATATTTAAGACTTATCACAGGTTGGTTTTATGAAAGCAAACGCTGAAACTCCTGATAGCTCAGGTGCAGCAGATACAATGAAGTGGATTGTCGCTTTTGTTCTGTTGGCTGCTGCTGTTGTGGGTAATTACCTGTATGGTGAATTGTCTGTTGTAATTCGCGCTGCAGGTGTAGTTGTGCTGATTGCTGCCGCACTAGGCGTTGCAGCAACAACAACTAAAGGTAAAGCTGCGATCGATTTTGCAAAAGAATCTCGTATGGAGATTCGTAAAGTTGTTTGGCCTACTCGCCAAGAAACTATGCAAACTACATTGATCGTTTTAGCTGTATGTATTGTTATGTCTCTAGTGCTTTGGGGAATTGACGGCATTATGGTCCGTCTAGTTTCTCTAGCAACTGGGGTGTAGAGGGTTCTGATTCATGAGTGAAGCTCCAAAAAAACGTTGGTATGTAGTTCAAGCCTTTTCTGGCTTTGAAGGTCGTGTTGCACAGTCGCTACGCGAGCATATTAAAATGCACAACATGGAAGAACTATTTGGCGATGTGCTAGTACCTACTGAAGAAGTAGTGGAAATGCGTGCAGGCCAACGCCGTAAAAGTGAACGTAAATTCTTCCCTGGCTACGTATTAGTTCAAATGATCATGAATGATGAATCATGGCACTTAGTACGCAGCATTCCGCGTGTTATGGGCTTCATTGGTGGTACCTCTGATCGTCCTGCACCAATCACTGATAAAGAAGCTGATGCTATCTTGAACCGTCTAGAGAAAGCGAGCGAGTCTCCACGTCCTAAGACAATGTTCGAAGCGGGTGAAGTGGTTCGTGTGAACGATGGTCCATTTGCTGACTTCAACGGTACTGTTGAAGAAGTAGATTACGAGAAAAGCCGCATTAAGGTATCTGTATCGATCTTTGGTCGTGCAACACCGGTTGAGCTTGAATTTGGTCAGGTTGAAAAACTGGACTAAAACTCTAAGTTTTGAACAAGCTGTGGATAAATACTTCATAAGTTGTTCAAAATAAAAGAGTATAAAAAATCACCTTTTTAGGGTTGTTAAAGGCGCGAATTATGATTATAATTTCGCGCCTTTTTGCTTCTGTGGAAGTGAAAAAGAGTTAATTGAATTTATGGGGAGCTCGCCTTGCGGCTAGCGCATGTACCCAAAATATTAGGAAATATCATGGCTAAGAAAGTTGAAGCTTATATCAAACTGCAAGTTGCAGCTGGTATGGCAAACCCAAGTCCACCGGTTGGTCCTGCTCTAGGTCAACACGGCGTGAACATCATGGAATTCTGTAAAGCGTTCAACGCAAAAACAGAATCTGTTGAGAAAGGTCTACCTACTCCAGTAGTTATTACTGTTTACAACGACCGTTCTTTCACGTTCGTAACTAAGACTCCACCTGCTGCTGTTCTTCTTAAGAAAGCTGCTGGCGTTAAGTCTGGTTCAGGTCGTCCAAACACTGAGAAAGTTGGTACTGTTACTGACGCTCAAGTTCAGGAAATCGCAGAAACTAAAGCTGCTGATATGACTGGTGCTGACATCGAAGCAATGAAACGTTCTATTGCTGGTACTGCTCGTTCAATGGGCCTAGTGGTAGAGGGATAAGATCATGGCTAAACTTACTAAGCGTATGCGCGTAATCCGCGACAAGGTTGACTCAACTAAAGAATACGAAATCAACGAAGCTGTTGCTCTTCTAAAAGAACTAGCGACTGCTAAATTCGTTGAGTCTGTAGACGTTGCTGTTAACCTAGGCATCGATGCTCGTAAATCTGACCAAAACGTTCGTGGCGCAACTGTGCTACCTCACGGTACTGGCCGTGACATCCGCGTTGCTGTTTTCACTCAAGGTGCAAACGCAGAAGCTGCTAAAGCTGCTGGCGCAGATATCGTTGGTATGGAAGATCTTGCTGAGCAAGTGAAAAAAGGCGAAATGAACTTCGACGTAGTTGTTGCTTCTCCAGATGCAATGCGTGTTGTTGGTCAACTAGGTACAATCCTAGGTCCACGCGGCCTTATGCCAAACCCTAAAGTTGGTACTGTAACTCCTAACGTTGCTGAAGCGGTTAAGAACGCTAAAGCTGGTCAGGTTCGTTACCGTAACGACAAGAACGGCATCATCCACACTACTATCGGTAAAGCATCTTTCGAAGCTAGCCAGCTTCAAGAGAACCTAGAAGCACTTCTAGTTGCTCTTAAGAAAGCTAAGCCTTCTTCAGCTAAGGGTACTTACCTGAAGAAAGTAAGCATCTCTACTACGATGGGTGCTGGTGTTGCTGTTGATCAAGCTAGTCTTGATACTCAAGCAAACTAATTTGCTTAGGCGCAGATTTAGTGTATACTTCTGCGCCTAATATTTGTGGTTGGGTGGTTTTAAAGCAATTTGAAATCATCTATCCCAAGACCGTAGGCGCTGTCGATTTTCATTAGATTATTGATAGCTTAATAAAACCTACGTAGGCGATGTTGTGGTTTGAAGTGGATTTATTCATTTTTAAATAACATCGTAAACGCTCAATACATTTTGTATTGGGTGCTGTAATCACAACCAGAGGTTAATCCAAATGGCTTTAAATCTTCAAGACAAAAAAGCAATTGTTGCTGAAGTCAACGAAGCTGCCAGTGGTGCACTTTCTGCAGTTGTAGCTGATTCTCGTGGCGTTGAAGTTGGCGCAATGACTTCTCTACGTAAACAAGCTCGCGAAGCGGGTGTTTACATGAAAGTTGTTCGTAACACACTAGCACGCCGTGCGGTTCAGGGTACAGACTACGAGTGTCTAGTAGACACTTTCACTGGTCCAACTCTGATCGCGTTCTCTAACGAGCACCCAGGTGCTGCAGCGCGTCTTTTCAAAGACTTCGCTAAAGAGAACAAAGATTTCGAGATCAAAGCTGCTGCATTTGAAGGCGCAGTTACTGATGCTGAAGTACTAGCGACACTACCAACTTACGACGAAGCTATCGCACGCCTAATGATGTGCATGAAAGAAGCTTCTGCTGGCAAGCTGGTTCGTACTATCGCTGCACTACGTGACCAAAAAGAAGAAGCAGCGGCTTAAGCCTTGCTTTTCACTGGTTGCAAATTAAACTTATTGTTGACTTAAAAGAGAATTGTTATGTCTATTACTAACGAGCAAATCCTAGACGCAGTTGCAGAAATGTCTGTAATGCAAGTTGTTGAGCTTATCGAAGCTATGGAAGAGAAATTCGGCGTTTCAGCTGCAGCTGCAGTTGTAGCTGGTGGCGCAGCTGGCGGCGACGCTGCTGCTGAGCAAACTGAATTCGACGTAATCCTAACTGCTGCTGGCGCTAACAAAGTACAAGTTATCAAAGCTGTACGTGGCGCAACTGGCCTAGGTCTTAAAGAAGCTAAAGGTCTTGTAGACTCAGCTCCTGCAGCGCTTAAAGAAGGCGTTGACAAAGCTGAAGCTGAAGCTCTTAAAGCACAGCTAGAAGAAGCTGGCGCTTCTGTTGAAATCAAGTAATTATTACTTAATTTCATAGCCGCAAGGCTAATGGCTGGTGGTTTATTAACCACCGGCCTTTTTGCGCTGTAGGGCTATGGCGAAATTTCCGCTGTTTAACCGTCATAATCCGAGCAAAAAAACAGTCATTTTTTCGAAATGATTGTTCACTACCACTAAACAGCTGTTTGTCACCACCCCCTCTGAAGAGTGTTTTGGGTGGTTTGGGTCACTTATCAGCGAGCTGAGGAACCCCATGGTTTACTCTTATACCGAGAAAAAGCGCATCCGTAAGGATTTTGGTACTCGTCCACAAGTTTTGGACATTCCATACCTGTTATCGATCCAGCTTGATTCTTTCGACAAATTCATCGAACAGGATCCAGAAGGTCAATACGGTCTTGAAGCTGCTTTCCGTTCTGTATTTCCAATTCAGAGCTACAACGGCAATTCTGAGCTGCAATACGTTAGCTACCGTCTTGGTGAGCCAGTTTTTGACGTTAAAGAATGTCAAATCCGCGGTGTTACTTACTCAAAGCCACTACGCGTAAAACTACGTCTAGTTATCTTTGATCGAGATGCACCAGCAGGTACTGTAAAAGACATTAAAGAACAAGAAGTCTACATGGGCGAAATTCCGCTTATGACAGACAATGGTACTTTCGTAATTAATGGTACCGAGAGGGTTATCGTATCCCAGCTGCACCGAAGCCCAGGCGTGTTCTTCGACAGTGATAAGGGTAAGACCCACTCATCAGGTAAAGTTCTTTATAACGCACGTGTAATTCCTTACCGTGGCTCATGGTTAGACTTTGAGTTCGATCCTAAGGATAACTTATTCGTACGTATCGACCGTCGTCGTAAGCTACCAGCATCGATTATTCTTCGTGCACTTGGTAAATCGACTGAAGAGATCCTAGATCTGTTCTTCGACAAGGTGAACTTCGAAGTTAAAGACCAAACTCTTCTTATGGAGTTGGTTCCTGATCGTCTACGTGGTGAAACTGCGTCATTCGACATCGAAGCAAACGGAAAAACTTACGTTGAGACTGGTCGTCGTGTTACTGCTCGTCATATCCGTCAACTTGAAAAAGATGGCGTTGAGCACATCGAAGTACCAGTAGAGTACATCGTTGGTAAAGTTGCATCTAAAGATTACATCAATGAAGCAACTGGCGAGATCATCGTTGGCGCGAACCAAGAGATTAGCCTAGAAGCACTTGCTAACCTGTCTCAAGCAGGTCACAAGTCTCTACAAACTCTGTTCACGAATGACCTAGATCACGGTCCATTCATGTCAGACACTCTACGTGCAGATAGCACAGTAGATCGCATCTCTGCATTGGTAGAAATCTACCGCATGATGCGTCCTGGCGAGCCACCAACGAAAGAAGCTGCAGAGTCTCTATTCGAAAGCCTATTCTTCTCTGAAGAACGTTACGACCTATCAACTGTAGGCCGTATGAAGTTCAACAGCTCTATCGAGCGTGAAGAAGAAGAAGAGCGCGGTACTCTGGATGAATCAGACATCATCGAAGTGATGAAGAAACTGATTGGTATCCGTAACGGTATTGGTGAAGTGGACGATATCGACCACCTTGGCAACCGTCGTATCCGTTCTGTAGGTGAAATGGCAGAAAACCAATTCCGTGTTGGTCTAGTTCGTGTAGAACGTGCCGTTAAAGAGCGCCTAAGCCTTGGTGACCTTGATGCAATCATGCCTCAAGATCTTATCAACGCTAAGCCGATCTCTGCTGCAGTTAAAGAATTCTTTGGCTCTTCACAGCTTTCACAGTTCATGGACCAAAACAACCCATTGTCAGAAGTTACGCACAAACGTCGTATCTCTGCTTTAGGTCCTGGTGGTCTTACTCGTGAGCGCGCAGGCTTCGAAGTACGTGACGTTCACGTAACTCACTACGGTCGTCTATGTCCGATCGAAACGCCTGAAGGTCCAAACATCGGTCTAATTAACTCACTATCTGCGTTTGCACGTTGTAACGATTACGGTTTCCTAGAAACTCCGTACCGTCGTGTAGTAGATGGTGTAGTAACAGAAGAAGTTGATTACCTGTCTGCAATCCAGGAAGGTCAATTCGTAATCGCGCAAGCAAACACCATTCTTACTGAAGAAGGTACGTTTGCAGATGAGCTAATCACAGCTCGTCAAAAAGGTGAATCTGGTCTTCACCCACGCGATCACGTTGACTACATGGACGTTGCGACAAACCAAGTAGTATCTATCGCTGCTTCGCTTATCCCGTTCCTAGAACACGATGATGCGAACCGTGCATTGATGGGTGCCAACATGCAACGTCAAGCTGTACCAACACTTAAGGCTGATAAGCCTCTAGTAGGTACTGGTATCGAACGTAACATCGCAGTTGACTCTGGTGTTACAGCGGTTGCTAAACGTGGTGGTCAAGTTCAGTCTGTAGACGCTTCTCGTATCGTAGTTAAGGTTAACGAAGATGAATTGGTACCTGGCGAAGCTGGTATCGATATCTACAACCTAACTAAGTACACGCGTTCGAACCAAAACACATGTATTAACCAACGTCCAACTGTACTTCCTGGTGAACCAGTTGCACGTGGCGATGTTCTTGCTGATGGTCCTTCAACAGACCTTGGTGAACTAGCTCTTGGCCAAAACATGCGTATCGCATTCATGCCTTGGAACGGTTACAACTTCGAAGACTCGATCTTAGTATCTGAGCGCGTAGTTCAAGAAGACCGTTTCACGACAATCCACATCCAAGAACTATCTTGTGTGGCTCGTGATACTAAGCTGGGTTCTGAAGAGATCACAGCTGATATTCCAAACGTAGGTGAGTCTGCTCTGTCTAAACTAGACGAGTCAGGTATCGTTTACATTGGTGCTGAAGTTAAGGGTGGCGACATCCTAGTTGGTAAAGTAACCCCTAAAGGTGAAACTCAACTGACTCCTGAAGAGAAGCTACTACGTGCTATCTTCGGTGAGAAAGCATCTGATGTTAAAGATACTTCTCTACGTGTACCAAACTCTGTTTCGGGTACTATCATCGATGTACAAGTCTTCACTCGCGATGGCGTAGAGAAAGACAAGCGTGCACTTGAAATCGAACAGATGCAGCTTAAAGAAGCTAAGAAAGACCTAACTGAAGAGTTCCAAATTCTTGAGGGTGGCCTTCTTAACCGTGTTAAAGCTGTACTTCTGTCTGGTGGTTACTCTGAAGCTAAGCTTGATACTATCGGTCGTAAGCAATGGCTAGAGCAAGTTCTAGAAGACGATGCGCTACAAACACAGCTTGAGCAACTTGCTGAGCAGTGGGATGAGCTAAAAGCAGACTTCGATAAGAAGTTTGAAACTAAGCGTCGTAAAATCACTCAAGGTGATGATCTAGCGCCTGGCGTTCTTAAGATTGTTAAAGTTTACCTAGCGGTTAAACGTCGTATCCAGCCTGGTGATAAGATGGCCGGTCGTCACGGTAACAAAGGTGTAATCTCTAAGATTAACCCTGTTGAAGACATGCCATACGATGAGAAAGGTCAGCCTGTAGACATCGTACTTAACCCGCTGGGTGTACCATCGCGTATGAACATCGGTCAGATCCTAGAAGTTCACTTAGGTTTGGCTGCGAAAGGTATCGGTGACAAGATCAACCAAATGGTTAAGGAACAACAAGAACTGCATAAGTTCCGTGAGTTCCTACAGAAGGTTTACGATCTTGGTGATACTCGTCAGAAAGTTGATATTGCTGAACTGTCTGATGATCAAGTTCGTACACTGATCAAGAACCTACGTGGCGGTCTACCAATTGCTACTCCTGTGTTCGACGGTGCTTCTGAGTCTCTAATCAAAGAACTACTTAAACTGGGTGATCTGCCAGAATCTGGTCAGCTTAAACTGTTTGATGGTCGTACTGGTGATTCGTTTGAGCGTCCTGTAACTGTTGGTTACATGTACATGCTGAAACTGAACCACTTGGTTGATGACAAGATGCATGCTCGTTCAACTGGTTCTTACAGCCTAGTAACTCAGCAACCACTTGGTGGTAAAGCTCAGTTCGGTGGTCAGCGTTTCGGTGAGATGGAAGTATGGGCACTAGAAGCATACGGTGCTGCATATACTCTACAAGAAATGCTAACAGTTAAGTCAGATGACGTTAACGGCCGTACTAAGATGTATAAGAACATCGTAGACGGTAACCATAGCATGGAACCTGGTATGCCTGAGTCGTTCAACGTACTGTTGAAAGAGATTCGCTCGCTAGGTATCAACATCGAGCTAGAAGACGAAGAGTAATCCCTCCTTCTTTTTAAAAGAAGATAGGATTATTTGGTAAAAGGGAGCTTGCTACAGCAGTGAGCTCCTTTAACTCCTTACAGGAGCTGAATGTGAAAGACTTATTAAACTTTCTAAAAGCACAGCATAAGACCGAAGAATTTGATGCAATCAAAATCGGTCTATCTTCACCAGACATGATCCGTTCATGGTCTTTTGGTGAAGTTAAAAAGCCGGAAACAATTAACTATCGTACGTTCAAACCTGAACGTGATGGTCTGTTCTGTGCACGTATTTTTGGTCCAGTTAAAGACTACGAATGTCTTTGTGGCAAATACAAGCGCCTGAAGCACCGTGGTGTTATCTGTGAGAAGTGTGGCGTTGAAGTTACACAAACTAAAGTTCGTCGTGACCGCATGGGCCACATCGAGCTAGCTTCACCAGTTGCTCACATCTGGTTCCTAAAATCACTGCCGTCTCGTATCGGTCTACTAATGGATATCCCTCTACGTGATATCGAACGTGTTCTTTACTTCGAGATGTACGTAGTAACTGAACCAGGTATGACTGATCTAGAAAAATCTCAGATGCTTACTGAAGAAGAGTATCTGGATCGTCTAGAAGAGTGGGGTGACGAATTTACTGCTAAGATGGGTGCTGAAGCGATCAAAGATCTGCTTGCAACAATGGACCTTCATCAAGAAGTGGAAGAAATGCGCGAAGAGTTAGAAACGACTAACTCAGAAACTAAGCGTAAAAAAGTTACTAAGCGCCTGAAGCTAGTTGAAGCGTTCATTGCATCGGGTAACGATCCGCAATGGATGATTCTGACTGTACTTCCGGTTCTGCCGCCAGATCTACGTCCTCTAGTACCACTAGATGGCGGTCGTTTTGCGACTTCAGATCTGAACGACCTTTACCGTCGTGTGATCAACCGTAACAACCGTTTGAAGCGCCTTCTAGAGCTAGCTGCTCCGGACATCATCGTACGTAACGAAAAGCGTATGCTGCAAGAGTCTGTTGATGCACTTCTAGATAACGGTCGTCGTGGTCGTGCTATCACTGGTTCTAACAAGCGTCCTCTGAAATCTCTTGCTGATATGATCAAGGGTAAACAAGGTCGTTTCCGTCAGAACCTTCTAGGTAAACGTGTAGACTACTCTGGCCGTTCTGTAATCACAGTAGGTCCATACCTTCGTCTACATCAGTGTGGTCTTCCTAAGAAGATGGCACTTGAGCTATTTAAGCCGTTCATCTACAGCAAGCTAGAAACTCGTGGCATGGCTACGACAATCAAAGCTGCTAAGAAGATGGTAGAGCGCGAAGAAGCTATCGTTTGGGATATCCTGGACGAAGTAATCCGCGAACACCCAGTACTGCTTAACCGTGCACCTACACTTCACCGTCTAGGTATCCAAGCGTTTGAACCAGTACTAATCGAAGGTAAAGCGATTCAGCTTCACCCACTAGTGTGTGCGGCATACAACGCCGACTTCGATGGTGACCAAATGGCGGTACACGTGCCTCTAACTCTAGAAGCACAGCTTGAAGCACGTACACTGATGATGTCGACGAATAACATTCTGTCGCCAGCGTCAGGTGATCCGATCATCGTACCTTCTCAGGACGTTGTATTGGGTCTTTACTACATGACACGTGACAAGATCAACGTGAAAGGCGAAGGTATGTACCTTGCTGGCCCTGCTGAGGCTGAAAAGGCATACCGTACTAAGACTGCTGAGCTACACGCTCGCGTTAAAGTACGTATCACCGAAACTGTAGTAGACGAAGATGGTAACAGCACTACTGAAACGAAGATGGTTGATACAACTGTCGGCCGTGCAATGCTATGGCAAATCGTTCCAGCTGGCCTACCGTACAGCATCGTTAACCAAAAGTTAGGTAAGAAGCAGATCTCTACTCTTCTTAACGAGTGTTACCGTAAGCTTGGTCTAAAAGATACAGTAGTATTTGCTGACCAAATCATGTACGCAGGTTTTGCATACGCTGCACTTTCTGGTGTTTCTGTAGGTATCGACGATATGGTTGTACCTCAAGCGAAATACGATGAAATTGAATCTGCTGAAGAAGAAGTTCGCGAAATCCAAGAGCAATTCCAATCTGGTCTTGTTACTGCGGGTGAGCGTTACAACAAAGTTATCGATATCTGGGCATCTACGAATGACCGCGTTGCGAAAGCAATGATGGATAACCTATCTTCTGAAACAGTTATCAACCGTGACGGCGAAGAAGAACAGCAAGAATCGTTCAACAGCATCTACATGATGGCCGACTCGGGCGCACGTGGTTCTGCAGCTCAGATTCGTCAGCTAGCAGGTATGCGTGGTCTGATGGCGCGTCCAGATGGTTCAATCATCGAAACGCCGATCACAGCGAACTTTAAAGAAGGTCTAAACGTCCTTCAGTACTTTATCTCAACGCACGGTGCTCGTAAGGGTCTTGCGGATACAGCACTGAAAACAGCAAACTCGGGTTACCTAACTCGTCGTCTAGTAGACGTTGCTCAAGACGTTGTAGTACACGAACATGACTGTGGCACGCATGAAGGTATCGACATGATGCCTCACATCGAAGGTGGTGACGTTAAAGTTGCACTTTCTGAGCTTGCTCTAGGTCGTGTAGTAGCTGAAGACGTTCTTAAGCCTGGTACTGAAGATGTACTGATTCCACGTAATACTCTGATTGATGAGAAGTGGTGTCAAATCATGGAAGACAACTCAGTAGATAGCATGAAAGTGCGCTCTGTTGTTACCTGTGATGCAGACTTCGGTTGTTGTGCACAGTGTTACGGTCGTGACCTAGCACGTGGTCACCTAGTGAACCAAGGTGAAGCAGTTGGTGTTATCGCTGCACAATCTATCGGTGAACCGGGTACACAGCTAACGATGCGTACGTTCCACATCGGTGGTGCGGCATCTACTGCAGCAGCAGAGAACAGCATCCAAGCTAAGACAACAGGTACTGTGAAACTTCACAATGCTAAGTTCGTAGTTAACAAAGATAAGAAACTGGTTATCACTTCTCGTGCATCTGAGATGACGATTATTGATGAATTCGGCCGTACTAAAGAGAAGCACAAACTTCCTTACGGTTCGATGCTAACCAAAGGCGACAACGCAGCAGTTACTGCTGGTGAAGTTGTAGCTAACTGGGAAGCGCATACCATGCCAATCATCACTGAAGTGGCAGGTCGTATCCAATTCGTAGATATGATCGATGGTATTACAGTTTCTCGTCAAACTGACGATCTAACGGGTCTTTCTTCAAGTGAAGTTACAGACGCAGCAGCTCGCCCAGCAGCAGGTAAAGATATGCGTCCAGCTATCAAACTTGTTGATGAGCAAGGTAACGACGTAATGATCCCTGGTACTGATATGCCAGCTCACTACTTCCTACCTGGCAAAGCGATTGTAAACATCGAAGATGGCGCTGAAGTTGGCATCGGTGACACACTATCTCGTATCCCTCAAAAATCGAGCGGAAACAAAGATATCACCGGTGGTCTACCACGCGTAGCTGACCTATTCGAAGCTCGTAAGCCTAAAGAGCCTGCGATCCTTGCTGAGCACACAGGTACTGTGTCTTTCGGTAAAGAAACGAAAGGTAAGCGTCGTCTAGTAATCACTCGTGAAGGCGGTGACGCTTACGAAGAGATGATTCCTAAGCATCGTCAATTGAACGTGTTCGAAGGTGAGAAGATTGAACGTGGTGATGTAATCGCCGACGGTCCTGAAACTCCACACGATATCCTGCGTCTACGTGGTATCCACGCAGTAACTCAGTACATCGCGAACGAAGTTCAAGAAGTTTACCGCTTACAAGGCGTAAAGATTAACGATAAGCACATCGAGACTATCGTTCGTCAAATGCTACGTAAGTGTACAATCACTCATTCTGGTGACTCTCCGTTCCTACCTGGCGAACAAGTTGAGTACCACAATGTTAAGATTGCTAACCGTAAGCTAGAAGCTGAAGGTAAAGAACTAGTACGTTTCGAACGTGATCTACTAGGTATTACTAAAGCATCTCTTGCAACTGAGTCATTCATCTCAGCTGCATCGTTCCAAGAAACGACTCGCGTACTAACAGAAGCTGCGGTTTCTGGTAAGCGTGATGACCTTCGCGGTCTGAAAGAGAACGTAATTGTTGGTCGTCTGATCCCAGCTGGTACTGGTTTCGCATACCACCAAGAGCGTCAAAAACAACGTGAAGAAGAGCAAGAAGGTCCTTCAGCTGAACAAGCTACTGACAATCTAGCAGCACTTCTAAACGCTGGTTTCTCTTCAGAAGAGTAAGCTCTACGAGTAGTCTCTAAGAGATAAGAAAAAGGCACCTTCGGGTGCCTTTTTTGTATCTGGCGTATTGGTATTTAGCTATGACTTATAAAGTGATAGGTGTGCTTATCTAGCTGGTGAGGTTGGATTTATGTCCTGAAGAGTGCTCTTTGAGGCCAGTAAGATAAAGGGTAGAGATGATTAGGCTGATTAGGGCTGTAACCATATGCTTATGGCTAAAGGTCAGGGCGAGCGAGTAAGCTCTGTCTGAAAGGTTCTGGGTAGTTTGGATAACCTTACAGACAAAACAAAAAGCTTGCACAGAGGCAAGCTTATTAAGGATTCGGCTAACTAAGCGCCTGGTGGAATCGCTAAACTGTCTGCAATAAGCTGGATAAGATTATCTTCTACTTCAAAACGTAGTTCGAGTAGTTCACCTATTTTGGACATATCTCCTTCGAAGTTAGGCAACTCATCGTCTGCATTTACTTTAACGTACTTATCATTGAATTCTAGAAGCGGCTCGGTTGTAAGTACGATCTTCGCGTAAGTTGTATCAATCTCGTCATTGGTTTTAAAGCCTGTTGCTTGCCATTTTTTCATGACCATATCGTAGATCTTAAAATGACCCTCTGAGATATAATCGACAACATGATCACAGAATGAGCTTATTTCTTTAGGAGAAGGGAGTTCAACAACGTTTGATTGCCCGTTGCTAGCTGGCTGCAGGGCACCTAGCTTACAATACTCAACGATTAGAGACTGTCGAGTTTCGAGCCAATGATCGATGACCTCATTAGAGCCACCCCATTGTTCTTGTATTTGTTTGAATTTATTTAGCATGACCATGTCCTCATGATCTGATCACAACCTTGTGATCAAGTAATTGCCTAAGCAGGGTCCGTTTTATTGGTAGCTACTAAAATTAATAGCTTGAAATATTCTCTGCTACAACTCTAGTATGAAATTAGATTGCCAGTAAAATGAACGAACTGCAAGCAATGAGGCATAGGGATGTTAAAAAAAAGTGATAACAAAATGACAGAGCAAGCTTATTGGTGCGTCGTTTCTGGTAGTGATATTTGGGTTAATAATGATCAGTTTCCGTTTGGCTCTGCTGAAGAGCTTGGGCTGAGTGTGGAGCATGCAATCTGTATTGGTCAGCATCAAGGTCGCAAGGTGTATTGGCTCAACGATTGTGATGTGGAGAATGAGCTGAGCATGGTCAGCCTAAGAGAGTTACTGCACTGGCCTGAAGTGAGTTTCTTGACTGCAAGCAAAGCCATCCAATATGGGCATATGACTCAAAGTATGCGTTTTTGCCCTCAGTGTGGTGGTCGAAATCATCTCAATCATAACCAGGTGGCGATGCAGTGTGGAGATTGCCGCACGCTTCACTACCCCCGTATCTTCCCGTGCATCATTGTCGCTGTACGAAACGACAACAAGATATTGCTTGCACAGCACCCAAGACATAAAACAGGCATGTATACCGTGATAGCGGGCTTCCTAGAGGTCGGAGAAACCTTAGAGCAGTGTGTGGCAAGAGAAGTCAAAGAAGAAACGGGTATCGATGTCGATAATATTCGTTATTTTGGCAGCCAGCCATGGGCGTTTCCATCAAGTATGATGATGGGCTTTCTCGCAGATTATGCTGGTGGTACGCTTAAGCCTGATTACAGCGAGCTATCGGATGCTCAATGGTTTGACGTAACAAGCCTACCTGATGTTGCTCCTGTTGGAACCATTGCGAGACAGTTGATTGAGAAAACCGTTGATGACGTGATGAAAGATGGTGTGACGGAGCAGATGCTAGAGCACTAATTTGCCTGTAATAGTATTTGGCCTATGGGTGGTCAAAAGCTAAAAAAAACCCTCCACAAGTGGAGGGGGTAAGTAAGATGTCGTTATGAGATGCTGAGTAGTGACTACTCAGATGTTATAATTGTAATTTTCGCTAGCGAACAAATTTTTAACATGCTCCCGTAATTGGGTGCAAATTAAGCATTGATTTAAAAGTTAATAACTTGATCTAGGTTGCAAAGCACACAGCTTTTACCCTTCAATCAGTGTTAGAATACTTGCCATCAAAACTAGACAAGATTGAATTGGAATTTAACGGAATGACCGAATTAAAAAACGATCGCTATTTACGCGCACTTTTAAAACAGCCTGTTGATTACACACCGGTATGGATGATGCGCCAAGCTGGCCGCTATCTTCCTGAATACAAAGCAACGCGCGCTGAAGCGGGCGATTTCATGTCTTTGTGCAAAAACGCGGAACTGGCATCCGAAGTAACACTTCAACCTTTACGTCGTTTCCCGCTTGATGCGGCAATCTTGTTCTCAGACATCCTAACTATCCCTGATGCAATGGGCTTAGGTTTGTACTTTGAAACAGGTGAAGGCCCTAAATTTGAGCGTCCTATCACGTGTAAAGCTGACGTAGAGGAGATTGGCCTACCAGATCCAGAAGGTGAGCTTCAATACGTAATGAATGCCGTTCGTCAGATCCGTAAAGACCTGAAAGGCGAAGTGCCACTGATTGGTTTCTCTGGTAGCCCATGGACTCTAGCGACATACATGGTTGAAGGTGGAAGCTCTAAAGCATTCACTAAGATCAAGAAGATGATGTACGCAGAACCACAAACGCTGCACCTGCTTCTAGACAAGCTGGCTGACAGTGTTATCGAATACTTGAACGCGCAAATTAAAGCGGGTGCTCAATCGGTAATGGTATTTGATACATGGGGTGGTGTACTGACTCCTCGTGACTACAACCTATTCTCACTGCAATACATGCACAAAATCGTTGATGGCCTAATCCGTGAAAACGAAGGTCGCCGTGTACCGGTTACTCTGTTCACTAAGAACGGCGGCATGTGGCTTGAGTCTATCGCAGCAACAGGTTGTGATGCGGTTGGTCTAGACTGGACAATCAACATCGCAGATGCAAAAGCTCGCATCGGCGACAAAGTTGCTCTGCAAGGTAACATGGATCCTTCAATGCTTTACGCTCAACCTGAACGTATTCGCGAAGAAGTGGGCAGCATCCTTGAAGGCTTCGGCGACGGTGGTACCGGTCATGTATTTAACCTAGGCCACGGTATCCACTTAGATGTACCGCCAGAGAATGCTGGTGTATTCGTTGACGCTGTTCACGAATTGTCTAAGCCTTACCACAAGTAATTCTGAGTAAGATTATTGAAAGCGCTGTTGGGAAACCAACAGCGCTTTTTTATTGTCTGAAATTGGCATTTGATGGCGGTTTAATCTTATTGTGTACAGTTAATCAGGCATTTGGATCATGGTAGGCCAAATGCTCTGAGATGTGTTTCCTGATATAAGGAATGACTTCATTTTCAAACCAAGGGTTCTTCTTGAGCCAGATATTATTGCGTGGCGAAGGGTGGGGTAATGGCAAAAACTCAGGCGCCCACCTTTGCCAATCACGCACGGTTTCGGTCAATGTGCTGGTGGTTTTGTTTGTTAGGTAATGGTTTTGTGCGTACTGGCCAATCAGCAGTGTCATTTGAATATTGGGTAGAGATTGCAGCACTTTGTTATGCCAAAGCTCCGCGCACTCTTTGCGTGGTGGAAGATCACCACTTTTCCCTTTCCCCGGATAACAAAACCCCATAGGCACAATCGCGACTTTTTGCTCGTCGTAAAAAGTATCGCTATCTATCCCTAACCATCCTCTTAATCGTTCGCCACTCGCGTCATTCCAAGGGATCGACGACTCATGCACCTTGATACCCGGCGCTTGACCTATGATCAGCAAGCGCGCGTTTGGATGCGCTTGAATCACCGGGTTGGCACCGTGTGATAGGTGAGGCTCACAAGCTCGGCATTGTCGAATCTCTTTAAGTAACGAAGAGGACATCAGTAACCTTTATCAAAATCGATGACATGATTAAGTGTAAAGCCATCTCGCCACTGTTTGTAATTCTCTGCGAAGATCTCGACTACTTGTCTTGGCTCACTGAGTGCAGCGATGTGTGGAGTGATGGTGACTTGCGGTAGTTTCCAGAAAGGATATTCCTGAGAGAGGGGTTCACTTTCAAACACATCTAAAAATGCGTGTTCTACCCATCTGTTTTTTATGGCGAGCAACAAGGCTTTATTGTCGATGCTTTCCCCTCGACCGACATTAAACAGCAACACATTAGAGCAGTAACCTAACGTGGTTTGGTTCAACAGCTGATAGGTTTCAGCGGTTGATGGCAAGGTGTTGACCACAATATCGGCCTGCTTAAGGGCAGCCTCTATCTCATTGATGTGGAAAGTCTCTTTAAAGGTTTCTTGTTTGGATGGGATACCCGTACGGTTGACACCTATGGTATGAATACCAAAAGCCGCCGCGGTTTTTGCCAAATGACTGCCGATTGAACCTGTTCCTAAAATCACCATAGTTTTGTCAGTTAGGCTAGTATAAAGCTGTGGCTGCCAGTTTCGTTGTTGTTGATGCTGGTGGTAATGAGGGAAGTGTCTACAGTGACTGATTGTGTAACCCAATACGTATTCTGCGATAGCCGGGCCAAAGATGCCTTTGACGTTGGTTAGCGTATAGTCCTGACGCAGATCTGGCTGAGTGAGTTTATTGATTCCAGCATAGGTACTCTGTACCCAGTCTAGCTCTTTAAACTCGCTGAGGCGTTCTGCGATTAGAGGTGGTGACGCCAAGACAATCTGTGCTGATTCGGGGTTTTGAGTGATTTCTAGGTCGGGTAAATCCTGGTGTAGAATCAGTTGCGTATAGGTATCGTCATGCTCAGTAAGAATATAGAGCTTATTCGTAAAATTGTTCATCGGCTTACCTTTTCCCCCCAGGGTTTATCAAGTACACTTTCGCTGTCTTTTTCTGCAATTATTGAGTGACTATGCTTCAGAATCCACTGCAGGTTCGTCTTGAAAAGTTAGAACCTTGGCAACAAATTACCTTTATGGCGTGTCTATGTGAGCGTATGTACCCTAACTATGCCATGTTTTGTGAGAATACAGAATTTGCGGAAGCTCGAATCTATCGTGATGTTTTGGATAGCATTTGGGAAATCCTGACGGTTAAAACAGCAAAGGTGAACTTTGAGCGTCAACTTGAGAAGGTTGAAGAGCTATTCCCTAGCGGTGATGATTTTGATTTTTATGGTGTTTACCCAGCAATGGACGCATGCCAAGGCCTAGCAACGCTAATTCATGGTCTGCTTGACCGTGAACATATGTTGGAAGCGGTAATTAAAGTGAGTCAACAATCGGTGAAGACGGTTGCTGAGCTTGAGTTTGCTCAAGGCGCTGAAGAAGTGACGAACGAAAACCAGAAAGAAAACGAAGCGGTATGTGAAGAGTGGGACGTTCAGTGGGCCATTTTCCGACCTTTACGTGAAACGACTGAGCGTGACTTAGAGTTGATCAAAGACCTACGCCACGAACTGCGTGAAGACCCAGTCAGTAACATTGGTGTTGCGCTATAATTCGCAATTGCACCAAGGTACGAATAAAAACAAAGGCTCCCTAGGGAGCCTTTGTTGTATCTGACGGTATCAAATTTAGATTAAGCGTCTTTTTTGTCTTCGTTCTACACTTTGTCTTTTGATGCCTTATCTTTTGATGCGTCGTCGTCATTCGTTGATTTTGCATCTGAAGAGTCGTTGTCTGCTGGAGTTTCTTCCTCGTCCTCGTCATCGCGGTTTTCGATAACACCGTGTGTCTCTTTCCACTTCTCCCAGCGTTGGAACGCCAGTTCTTGCATATCAGTCGTCTTATCCGCTTCATCGACAATCTCTTCGCCCACTAGGTGCTCAAAGATGTCTTCTAGGGTGATGATGCCCTGAATAGTGCCGTATTCGTCCACAACTAAAGACAGTTGCAGGCGGTTTGCCATCATCTGGTCAAAGGCTTTAGCCAAGCCCATGTTGTTCAGCAACACGTGGATAGGGCGCATTACTTCACCCAGAGCTTTCTCACCACAACCGGCTTGCTGCAATCTAAACAGCTCTAAGCGGTGAACAAAACCGATGATGTTGTCACTCTGCTCGCTGTAAACCAGCGGGCGTGAGAATGGCGTGTCTTTATGTTGTTCTAGGAAGGTATTGACACTCATTTCCGCATCAACACGGAATACCACTGGGCGCGGCGTCATTATTTGAGTCACGGGTACATCTTGAATACCCAGTAGGTTGCTCAGGATTTTTGATTCGCCTTCTGCAAACTCGCCGCTCTCTTTTGCCAAAATCGCCATTGCAGATAGCTCATCACGCATTTTTGGTGCTTGGTGGCCACGAGCAAGACGTTTGGTGATCTGTTCTGAGAACCAGACAAACGGTGTTAGGAAGAACACCATCCAGCGCAGCACGCTTGCCGAAGCAGGGGCAAGTTGACGCCAGTAGGTTGCACCAATGGTCTTTGGAACAATCTCAGATAATACCAAGATACCTAGCGTTAGCACGGCAGAGAAGACACCTAACCATTGGCTACCAAAAACGACAGCCGCTTGTGCACCTGCTGTCGCAGCACCGATAGTATGGGCGATGGTGTTGAGCGTTAAAATTGACGCAAGCGGGCGGTCAATATCTGTTTTCAGTTTGTCTAAAGACTCTGCTGCAGGGTGCCCATTTTGTTTTAGTTGAGCAATGTAGCTCGGACTAATACTCAAAAGTACAGCTTCCAAAACAGAACAAATGAAAGAAACTCCAATAGCAATGGAGACGTAAATAGATAGCAGCAGCATGTTTGCCCTTAAATTAAATTGTACGCTTTAGCAGCGATTCAGAGTGGATTATAGTGAAAAAGTAGTGGCTAGGTCATCATTAATTTTGCTCTCAGCCCCTTTTAAACAAGGGCTTGCTTAATAAAATCAGTAACAAATTGTGAGTTATTACTCATATTATGGCTAAAACTACGGCATTAGAGCTAAAGATCGACGACAAACCTTTGCCAGATGGGGCATTTATGTTTTAGAGTGAATTGAATTCAAAAATACAAAGAAGGGAAACCTAAAATGAACAAGACTCAATTAATCGACTTTATTGCTGAAAAAGCGGACCTTTCTAAAGCACAAGCTAAAGCTGCTCTAGAAGCGACTCTTGGCGGTGTTACAGATGCTCTTAAAGATGGCGATCAAGTTCAGCTAATTGGTTTTGGTACTTTTAAAGTAAACCACCGTGCAGCTCGCACTGGTCGTAACCCAAAAACTGGTGATGAGATCCAAATCGCTGCTGCAAATGTTCCAGCATTTGTTGCAGGTAAAGCGCTGAAAGATTCAGTGAAATAATCTAAACTGTACCGAGGTAGTCGTATTCCACCTCGGTACAGGTTTTTATGAAAAAAGCATTTCTTCTCGTTTCACTATTATCTACATTTCTTATTGGCTGTTCTTCAACAAGCCCTCGCAAAAACCTAGAGCAATTTGAAACTCACACTGGCGGCCAAGTCATGGGCGACGCGACGAGTTTCTACTGGGTTACAAACAAGCTAACACAACCTCATACTTCAGCTGACTACGTCACTGTCGGCGATTACGGCTGGTACCAAACTGATTATGCTTGGTCAGAAGGCGTGCTTCGTGAATTCATTCGTGAAGGCGAGCAGCGTAACTCTTCTAATGAGCTGGTTCCCTATCGAGTCCATGTGCGTTTCAATAAGTCAGGCGAAGCTGTGTATCAACAGTATCGTATTGATAGCAAAATCTTACCTATCCAAGCCAAGCAGCTTGAAAACTATCAGAAAGAAGCGACGTCGGTTCTAGAGACCACAACGAAGCAGCATGATGAAGGGCTTAGGCTGATTCAGGGTTACTGGAATGGCAGCTCTTTTAAAACGTGCGCTGGTGGTGAGTTTGATCGCATTGAATTTAACCAGACCTTGCCAGGCTTCGTGATTGACCGATTGGCGTCTGTGGAAAGCTATGCGGCGTTTCTTGGCAGTGATTCACTGGGTAAGATGAGCGTGGAAGAGTTACTGATGCTGGCTGAAGACAGCCATGATTGTGTCGTTAGGCCATCATTGTTGAAAGAATAGCGAGTAATCAAAGGATTGAGAGTATTTGGCCTACTGTAGGCCAAGTGCCTATTTGTCTGTACAAATACAGATTCTTGTGTAAATGAGATAATAAAAGGCGCCTATTGAGGCGCCTTTTTCTGTTATTCACTTGCTGTCATTTGCTTACTGTTATTGGAAAGTAAGCGAGCAACAAGATTGTTTACTGCTCTTGTTCGCGCGCAATCGCACGGTAACCAATATCATTGCGGTGGAACATATCATTCCAGCTCACTTGCTTCGCTAACGCGTATGCGCGCTCCTGAGCTTCAGAAACCGTGTTACCCAGTGCCGTTGCACAAAGTACACGACCACCGTTTGTCACCACATCGCCAGCTTCGTTATTTGTCGTACCTGCATGGAAAATCTTTTGGCCTTCAACTTCGCTTGTTGGTAGTGAAATAACGTCACCTTTTGCGTAGTCAGCAGGGTAACCGCCAGCCGCAAGAACAACACCGATAGAAGCGCGTGGATCCCACTTCGATTCTGCTTCGTCGAGCTTCTCGTCGATAGCCATTAGGCAAAGTTCAACAAGGTCTGACTCCATACGCATCATGATAGGTTGCGTTTCAGGGTCGCCAAAGCGGCAGTTGTATTCGATAACTTTAGGTGTGCCGTCAGCATCGATCATTAGGCCAGCGTAAAGGAAACCTGTGTAAGGTGCGCCTTCTGCGTCCATACCACGTACCGTTGGGTAGATAACTTCCTCAAGGATACGGTTGTGGATTTCTGGAGTTACAACCGGCGCAGGAGAGTAAGCACCCATGCCGCCCGTGTTCGGCCCAGTGTCTTTGTCGCCAACACGTTTGTGATCTTGGCTGGTGGCCATAGGAAGCACGCTAGAGCCGTCAACCATTACGATGAAGCTTGCTTCTTCGCCTTCGAGGAACTCTTCGATAACAACGCGGCTGCCTGCTTCGCCAAAGGCGTTGCCCGCTAGCATGTCTTTGATTGCGTCTTCTGCTTCTTCAAGGGTCATCGCAACGATAACGCCTTTACCTGCCGCAAGACCGTCAGCTTTCACTACGATAGGAGCGCCTTGCTCGCGAACGTAAGCGATAGCTGGCTCAATCTCAGTGAAGTTTGAGTAGTAACCTGTTGGGATATCATGACGAGCTAGGAAGTCTTTAGTGAATGCTTTAGAGCCTTCAAGCTGTGCTGCAGCTTGAGTAGGGCCGAAGATTGGCAAACCTACTTCGCGGAATGCATCAACCACACCGATAACCAATGGTGCTTCAGGGCCCACGATAGTCAGTTCGATTTTTTTATCTTGGGCAAACGCGACTAAACCAGCGATGTCTTCAACGCCGATGTTTACGTTCTCTAGTTTCGGCTCAAGTGCAGTACCTGCGTTACCTGGAGCGATGAATACTGTTTCAACGTTTGGGTTTTGTGCTGCTTTCCAGCCTAAAGCATGTTCTCTACCGCCAGCACCGATGATTAAAACTCGCATTGTAAAATCCTTAATCTCAAATATCTAAATATTTAAAAAAACAAAGTTATAAGTCTTGCTCAAAGTAGTTGGTGATGTGGCTAGGCAGCAATTGAGCCCATCCCCGGGGAGCATAGTCTGCTATGTGACCGGGGTGGGCGAAAGCAGCTAACGACGCCACAGTGCCAAATACGAAGAGGAAATTAGTGGCGGAAGTGACGCATGCCCGTAAAGATCATCGCCATGCCGTGTTCGTCTGCTGCTGCGATAACTTCGTCATCACGCATAGAACCACCCGGTTGGATAACACACTTGATGCCAGCTTCTGCTGCCGCGTCGATACCGTCACGGAATGGGAAGAACGCGTCAGATGCCATTACACAACCTTCAACCTTTAGACCTTCGTCTGCAGCTTTGATGCCTGCGATTTTCGCAGAGTAAACGCGGCTCATTTGGCCAGCGCCAACACCAATTGTCATGTCGCCTTTCGAGTAAACGATAGCGTTAGATTTAACGTATTTCGCTACTTTCCAGCAGAATAGAGCATCTTTCAATTCTTCAGCTGTAGGTTGGCGCTTAGAAACCACTTTAAGGTCATCTTCAGACACCATGCCTTGGTCGCGGTCTTGAACTAGCAAACCACCGTTAACGCGTTTAACGTCAAAGCCAGTTGTCTTCGTTGTCCACTCACCACACTCAAGTAGGCGAAGGTTTTTCTTAGTCGCTACGATTGCTACTGCTTCAGCAGAAACTGATGGTGCAATGATAACTTCAACGAATTGACGCTCAGTGATAGCCGTTGCTGTTGCAGCGTCTAGCTCACGGTTGAAAGCGATGATGCCGCCAAATGCAGAAGTTGGGTCTGTTTTGAATGCACGGTCGTAAGCTTCTAGGATGTCTTCACCTAGTGCAACACCACATGGGTTAGCGTGCTTAACGATCACACATGCTGGCTGGTCGAACTCTTTCACACACTCAAGTGCTGCGTCGGTGTCAGCGATGTTGTTGTAAGAAAGGGCTTTACCTTGAATCTGGCGAGCTGTAGAAACTGATGCTTCTTCAGGGTTTGCTTCAACGTAGAATGCGGCTGCCTGGTGGCTGTTCTCACCGTAGCGCATGTCTTGCTTTTTCTCGAACTGTTGGTTGAACGTGCGAGGGAATTTGCTCTTGTTTTCAGGAGAAGGTTCGTCACCTTCTTTGTTCTCACCGTAAGATGGAACCATAGTGCCGAAGTAGTTTGCGATCATGCCGTCGTAAGAAGCGGTGTGCTCGAATGCTGCGATAGCGAGGTCGAAGCGAGTCTCTAGTGTTAGAGATTTCTCGTTCGTGTCCATTTCAGCGACAACGCGCTCGTAGTCGTGTGCGTTAACAACGATCGTTACGTCTTTGTGGTTTTTCGCTGCAGAGCGAACCATTGTAGGGCCGCCGATGTCGATGTTCTCAACAGCATCAGCAAGGGTACAACCTTCTTTAGCAACGGTTTCTGCGAATGGGTATAGGTTTACAACAACCATATCGATAGGGTTGATACCGTGAGTTTCCATCACGTCATCATCTTGGCCACGACGGCCTAGAACACCACCATGAACTTTTGGGTGCAGAGTCTTAACACGGCCATCCATCATTTCTGGGAAACCAGTGTAGTCAGATACTTCTGTAACAGAGATGCCTTTTTCAGCAAGCAGGCGAGCAGTGCCACCGGTAGATAGGATATCTACACCACGGTTAGCAAGAGCTTGTGCAAATTCAACGATACCAGTTTTGTCTGATACGCTGATTAGAGCGCGGCGAATTGGACGAGCGTTATTCATGCTTCCATCTTCCTCAAATTCATGGGGTTAAAATAAAGATATTTGCCAAAAAAGAACTTGTTTCTATCTTCTTAGCGTGGATTATCTTAGATACCAGTAAGAGATAAAATATTGGCCAGTTTTGGTAAAGACCTTTTGGGTTAGTCTTATGATTAAGCTATAAGATAACCAACTCCAAATTTGATGGCGCAGATTCTAACTAATTTATTACAAAAAAGCTCGCGCAATCGTTTGGCATCTCAAAATTAATTATGAAAAGTGCCATTTCAGCCTGAAAAGTAACGATAAGGTTAATTGTGGAATGGACGAAACAGTAGGAAAAAACATGTTTCAGATCGGTGAATTAGCGAAGCGATGCGGTGTGACAGCCGATACCTTGCGATTTTATGAGAAGAATAACCTGATCGCGCCAGCCAGTCGCAGTGACTCGGGTTATCGCCTATATGATGAAAATAACCAGAAACAGGTGACGTTTATTCTCAAATCTAAAGCGTTGGGGCTGAGTTTGGACGAGATTAAAGAATTGCTTGAGATTCGCCTCGAGGCCACACAGCACAGTTGCGCTGAAGTGAAGTCGATTACCTCAGCAAAATTAGAGATGATTGATGAGAAGATCACTGAGTTAACTAAGATTCGCACCGCACTTAAGAAGATTAATGATGCGTGTTGCGGCCACGTAGACGACGATGCAAGCCATTGTTCGATTCTGGCAGCCTTGGACTCAGCAAACGTCGACAAAGGTCGCTGCTGTCGCACTGGAGAGTAATCAGCGACTATCACGGATCGACAAGCCAAAAAAAAGCCAAACTCAACAATGAGCTTGGCTTTCAATTCAATAAATTACGAAAGAACGATTAGTTCATGCCGTATTTTTTAAGTTTCTTGCGAAGAGTACCGCGGTTAATACCCATCATGGTTGCTGCGCGAGTTTGGTTACCGCGAGTGTACTGCATGATAGTGTCTAGTAGTGGCTGTTCAACTTCAGCTAATACTAATTCGTATAACTCGCTGACTTCTTGACCGTTTAATTGAGCAAGGTAATTTTTCAATGATGCTTTAACTGAGTCACGTAGTGGCTTCTGCGTGATTTGGTCTTGTGATGTAACTGTAGTTACTGTCAATGCTTCTGAAGTCAGATTTTGTTCGAACATATTCGGTCTAGCTCTTCTCGTAATTATGGTGCAACGTTATCAAAAAAACCTTCTAGCGCTTCAAGCTGCAGATCACCTGCTTCGAATGCGTTGAAGGTACGGCGAAACTCACTCGCTTGTTCATGTTCTTTTAGATACCAACCCACATGCTTACGAGCGATGCGAGGGCCTAAAAACTCTCCATAAAATTCATGTAGAGCGTGCACATGACCAAGCATGATGTCTTTCACTTCCGAAATCGGGAGTGGGTCCATCGTGGTGCCGTTTTCCAAATAGTGTAGGATTTCGTTAAAAATCCAAGGGCGTCCTTGGGCAGGTCGACCTATCATTAAAGCATCAGCGCCGGTGTACTCCAGCACAAACTTCGCTTTTTCCGGACTATCGATATCACCGTTAGCGATAACCGGAATAGATACTGCTTGTTTCGCTGCTTTAATGTGTTTGTATTCTGCCTCACCTTTGTACATACAAGCGCGAGTTCTTCCATGGAGCGCAAGAGCTTGTATGCCGCAGTCTTCGGCTATTTTCGCGATTTGGACACAGTTTCTATTGTCTGTATCCCAGCCTGTGCGCGTTTTCAACGTTACTGGAACGTCGACAGCATTTACCACCGCTTTCAGAATGTCTTCAATGAGTTCTGGATGCTGCAGTAAGGCTGAGCCCGCAAGCTTCTTATTCACTTTTTTGGCTGGACAACCCATGTTGATATCGATGATTTGCGCACCGTTATCGACATTAAATTGAGCAGCCTCGGCCATAAGCTGTGGATCTGCACCAGCGATTTGTACTGAACGAATGCCCGATTCGCCTTCATGTACCATACGCTGCTGAGACTTTGACGTTTTCCAAACTTTCGGATTGGAGGACATCATTTCACTGACTGCCATCCCCGCACCGTAGCGAAGACACAACTCACGGAATGGTCTATCCGTTACGCCAGCCATAGGAGCGACGATTAGATTGTTCTTAAGTTGATAATTTCCGATTTTCAAAAATGTCATCACAGTTCTGTACCAGCAAGGGCGCGCATTTTACGCATTTTTTCGCTGCGTGAAAAGACTAATATTTGAGCATTTACAATTTGTTTTTGTAATTTGTTTAAATTTCAGTCAATTAGCGCCCAAAGTCTTGTCTAGCCTTGCTTGCGACCTGAGATTCGACACCATTCTTGTTGTTCGATGATCGGATCAATGTGAAGCTCATCACGATAATAAGTGGCAACATCTTCTGCTTGTGTATCTAAAACACCCGACATCGCAAGTACACCATTTGGCTTAACTAGGCCCTTGATGATGCCAGAAAGGTCGCGTAATGGACCCGCAAGAATGTTGGCAACAACAACGTCTGCTAGCAAACCTTCCGGTTGATCTTGTGGCAAGAACACCTCTAGTTGCTCAGCAACGCCATTGCGTTGTGCGTTGTCTTTTGATGCAAGCAGAGCTTGAGGATCAATGTCGATCCCGATAACTTTTGCTGCGCCTAGTTTGATCGCAGCGATCGCTAGGATGCCTGAGCCACAACCGAAGTCGATCACGGTTTTGCCTGCAAGGTCTAAGCCTTCAAGCCACTCAAGACACAATGCCGTTGTCGGGTGAGTACCTGTACCAAATGCAAGGCCAGGGTCTAGCATTACGTTAACAGCGTCAGGTTCAGGGATATCGCGCCAGCTAGGGCAGATCCATAAACGCTCACCAAACTTCATTGGGTGGAAGTTGTCCATCCATTCACGCTCCCAATCCTTGTCTTCAATTTGCTCTACTTTATGAGCAAAGTCTGCAGGGAACATGTTGCTTGCTTTAATCTGCGCTAGAACGACACCAGTATCAGTCTCAGCGTCGTAAAGCGCGAGAATGTCAGTATCACCCCAAAGGCGAGTTTCGCCTGGCAGAGGCTCAAATACAGGGGTATCTTGTGCATCCAGGAAAGTTACAGAAAGAGCACCAGTCTCTTCCATTAACATGTCGCCGATTTGTTCGGCATTTTCATTGGTAGCATTAAGCTTGATTTGAATCCAAGGCATGGCTGCATCTTCTATATGAGAAAAATTGGATGGCGAGTCTAGCAGAAAATATGAGCAAATTCACCAAAACCCCACGGAATATAATGGGGATTAAAGATTGATTTTTTCGGCGGTTCAAAAACAAAAATGCTCACCGAAGTGAGCATTTTGACTGTTCTTAAACGAACGGATTATGACAAACCAAGTTTCTTCTCAAGGTAGTGGATGTTTGCACCACCGTGTTGGAAGTTTTCGTCGTTCATAATAGACAGTTGAAGCTCAGTATTAACGTTAATACCTTCAACAATCATTTCACCCAGTGCGTTCTTCATACGAGCGATAGCAACATCACGGTTCTCACCGTAAGTGATCAGCTTACCAATCATTGAATCGTAGTGTGGTGGCACTGTGTAACCCGTGTAGATGTGAGATTCCCAACGTACGCCCATGCCGCCTGGTGCGTGGAAACGTTCAATCTTACCTGGTGAAGGTAGGAAACGAACTGGATCTTCAGCATTGATACGACATTCGATTGAGTGGCCACGCAGCTTAATGTCATCCTGAGTGAATGATAGAGGCTGACCAGCTGCAATACGTAGCTGTTCTTTCACTAGGTCGATACCCGTTACCATTTCAGTAATCGTGTGTTCAACCTGGATACGAGTGTTCATTTCGATGAAGTAGAATTCACCGTTCTCGTATAGGAATTCAAATGTACCTGCACCGCGGTAACCGATCTCAATACATGCACGAGTACAACGTTCGCCAATGTACTTACGCATCTCTTCAGTGATACCTGGAGCTGGCGCTTCTTCCACAACTTTCTGGTGACGACGTTGCATTGAACAGTCACGCTCACCTAGGTGGATAGCATTACCTTGGCCATCTGCAAGCACTTGTACTTCAATGTGACGTGGGTTTTCTAGGAATTTCTCCATGTAAACCATGTCGTTGTTGAAACATGCTTTTGCTTCAGCACGAGTCATCGCGATAGCTTCTGTTAATTCTGCTTCAGAACGAACAACACGCATACCACGACCGCCGCCGCCGCCAGATGCCTTGATGATAACTGGGAAGCCAATGCGTTTAGCGTGCGCTTTGTTTTTTGCTTCGTCGTCGTCAAGAGGGCCGTCAGAACCTGGTACACAAGGTACGCCAGCTTTCTTCATTGACGTGATAGCTGACACTTTGTCACCCATCATGCGAATGGTTTCAGCTTTAGGGCCAACGAAGATAAAGCCACTGCGCTCTACCTGTTCTGCAAAGTCTGCATTTTCAGATAGGAAGCCGTAGCCAGGGTGAACAGCTACTGCACCTGTAACTTCAGCTGCGCTGATGATACGAGGGATGTTTAGGTAGCTATCGATACCACGAGCTGGACCGATACAAATGGTTTCGTCTGCAAGCAGTACGTGCTTAAGGTCACGGTCAGCAGTTGAGTGAACCGCTACCGTTTTAATGCCAAGCTCTTTACATGCACGCAGAATACGTAGTGCAATCTCACCACGGTTCGCGATTACTAATTTATCTAACATAATGAGTGCTCTCTATTATTCGATAATTACTAGAGCTTGGTCGAATTCTACTGGTTGACCGTCTTCAACTAGGATAGCTGTTACAACACCAGATTTATCAGCTTCGATTTGGTTCATCATTTTCATTGCTTCAACGATACATAGCGTTTCGCCAGCAGTTACAGATTGACCAACTTTAACGAATGGTTTTGCGTCTGGGCTTGGAGCGCCGTAGAAAGTACCAACCATTGGAGAAAGAACTTGGTGACCAGCTGGAACTGCAGGAGCTGCTGCTTCTGCTGCTACAGGTACCGCCGCAGGAGCTGCTGCCGCTACAGGTGCTGGAGCAGCTGCATATTGAACAGGTGCTACAGGTGCAGTGCTGTTACGACTGATTCGTACTGACTCTTCACCTTCAGAGATTTCTAGCTCAGAAATACCAGACTCTTCAACCAATTCGATTAGCTTTTTGATTTTGCGAATATCCATTGTTTCTTTCTCTTTATCTGTTAATTGAACTTACTCTATGACTGAGTAGGTTAGTAATAGTTCGTTGTTTATGTTTACTTTGAGTTGAGCTTGCTGAGCGCAGCGGTCAAAGCAAATTGATAACCTTGGGCACCTAAGCCACAAATCACACCTTCTGCTTTATCAGATAGGTAAGAGTGGTGACGGAATGGTTCACGCGCGTGAACATTCGATAGATGAACCTCAATAAATGGTATGGCAACGCCAAGTAGTGCATCACGCAGTGCCACACTGGTATGTGTAAAGGCTGCTGGGTTGATAATAATAAAATCAACATTTTGATAAGCACTATGGATAGCTTCAATCAGTTCGTACTCACGATTTGACTGTAAGTGAGATAGCTCAACATCGTGTGCTTTCGCTTGCTCGGTCAGTGAGCTAATAATCTGGTCAAGTGTTTGAGAACCGTAGTGTGCGGGCTCTCTAAGGCCTAACAGGTTAAGGTTTGGGCCATTTAAAACTAGAATGCGAAACTTTGTAGACATCGTGGGGCTATCTTCCTTTATCGTGTTTACGAACGTGAATGTTGCCATTTTATTGAAAATTTGCGGTTAATTTCCAGTGAGAAAAACCCAAATTTAAAAATTAGAACCAGATTATAGCTAATTCAGCGCAAATCGCAGCAATTTACTGGTCTAATCTCCTATTGATACAGCTTGGAATTGTTACCAACTTAACAAAAAAGCGTCTTAGCCTTAATTTGGGGCGGGATATTTGAGATCAAGATCAGCCATAAAAAAAACCGCCACATAGGTGACGGTTTAGAAAGTGCTGTTTTAAACAGTGATTAGCTGCTGTGACTGGTTGCTTATGCCAGTTCTGCTTTCTCGGCAATCAGCTTATCAACCACACTTGGGTCGGCCAGTGTCGAGGTATCACCTAGGTTACCTGTATCGCCAGTCGCGATTTTACGCAGGATACGACGCATGATTTTACCCGAACGAGTTTTTGGTAGAGAGTCGGTCCAGTGCAGTACATCTGGCGTTGCAATTGGGCCAATCTCTTTACGTACCCAGTCTTTTACTTCTTTATGAAGCTCTGCGGTTGGGAACTCACCATCATTCAGCGTGATGTAAGCGTAAATCGCTTGGCCTTTAATATCATGAGGGATGCCCACAATCGCGGCTTCTGCAATCTTATCGAACGCGACTAGAGCCGATTCAATCTCAGCAGTACCCATACGGTGACCTGATACGTTAAGTACATCATCGACACGCCCCGTAATCCAGTAGTAACCGTCTTCATCACGACGAGCGCCGTCACTGGTGAAGTACATGCCTTTAAAGGTCGAGAAGTAAGTCTGTTCGAAGCGGTCATGATCGCCATGAACGGTACGCATTTGGCCTGGCCAAGAGTCAAGAATCACTAGGTTGCCGTCTGTTGCACCCTCAATGATGTTACCCATGTTATCAACCAGTGCCGGTTGCACACCGAAGAATGGACGAGTTGCAGAGCCCGGTTTCAGGTCTGTTGCGCCTGGTAGCGGTGCAATCAAGATACCGCCCGTTTCTGTTTGCCACCATGTATCAACAATTGGAGATTGCTCATTACCGATTGTTTTGTAGTACCACTCCCACGCCTCTGGGTTGATAGGTTCACCCACTGAGCCCATGATTCTTAGGCTGTCACGAGAAGTACCTTCAACGGCTTCATTGCCTTTCGCCATCAATGCACGAATAGCCGTTGGCGCCGTATAAAGAATATTAACTTGGTGCTTATCGACCACTTCGCTCATGCGGCTGGTGTTCGGGTAATTTGGCACGCCTTCAAACAGAATCGTTTTTGCGCCATTAGCAAGCGGTCCGTAAACAAGATATGTGTGACCGGTAATCCAACCCACATCGGCTGTACACCAGAAAGTCTCGCCTTCTTGGTAATCGAATACGTATTTGAAGGTCATCGCAGCATAAACAAGGTAGCCACCTGTGGTGTGCATAACGCCTTTAGGTTTACCTGTTGAGCCTGACGTATAAAGGATGAATAGTGGATCTTCTGCGTTCATCTCTTCTGGTGGGCAATCTGCAGATACATTAGCAATAGCATCGTGCCACCACACATCGCGATGTTCGTGCCATGCCACATCACCGCCAGTGCGTTTGAATACAACAACCTTCTCGATGTTTTTCACTTCAGGGTTCGTCAGTGCTTCATCGACATTCTTTTTCAGTGGAACAGCACGGCCGCCACGCACGCCTTCATCGGCAGTGATAACGACTTTAGAATTTGAATCGATAATACGACCAGACAGTGCTTCTGGTGAGAAACCACCAAATACGACTGTGTGAACCGCACCGATACGGGTACACGCCAGCATGGCTACTGCCGCTTCTGGCACCATTGGCATGTATAAACAAACCACATCACCTTTGCGCACGCCTTGCTCTTTTAGAGCATTCGAAAACAGGCACACTTCTTTATGCAGTTCATTAAAAGTTAGAGTTTTATCATCTGCCGGGTCATCGCCTTCCCAGATGATAGCGACTTCATCACCGCGCTCAGCAAGGTGGCGGTCGATACAGTTAGCCGAAACGTTAAGCGTGCCATCTTCAAACCAGCGAATATCAATGTGGCCAGGGTCGAAAGAGGTGTTTTTTACTTGTGTGAAAGGTTTGATCCAATCAACGATTTTTCCGTGTTCACCCCAAAAGCCTTCAGGGTCAGAAACAGATTGCTGGTACATGGCTAGGTAAGTGTCATTATCCGCGTGTGTGGTTGATTTAATATTTTCTTTTACCGGATAAACGTGGGCTTCACTCATTGCATCTCTCCTTGTGCCTACATTCCTAATGAACTGGCAACTTCCTTTGTGTTCAGTTTCTAGGTCTATTACAGAACCGTCTTTGTGTTATCACTCTCGGCTAGGACGGCGATTTCCACAATTAGACTTTAGGATGAGACGCTGCTTTTCACTTACAAAATAGCGAGTTAAGTTCAATTTTGAGATGTTGCTCTCTATGTGAAGCGCCAGTGGTTGAATTAAGAATAAGAAGAGTTGAAACGGGGAAGGTCACCATGTTTCAGGCGCACAAAGATCAGCGCAGCGGAGATAGCGTCTTGTAATGCATCATGTTTATTGACCGGGATAGGTAAATCGAGTTGGCGACAGATGGCGTCCATACTGAGATCAAAATAGGCATTGGGCAGCTGTCTTTCGAGTTTGTCTTGATAGAGTTGGCTCACTTCGACTAATCGGTTAGGCAGTGGAAATCCAAGCTGTTTTAAACAGGCGCGGTCGAGAATTTTTTTATCATAGCGGATGTGATAGCCGACTAAAGGACGATTTCCAATGAAGTTCAGTAGCTCGATTAAAGCCTGTTTTTCTTCGATGCCGTGCTTTAGATCTTGATGACGGATACGGTGGATTTTTATTGAATTGCAATCGAGCGATTGGGGGGCGCGCAACCGGACTTCAAAAGGTTGGCTGGTAATGATTCGGTTACCGATGATCTTGGTCGCGGCAATGGTAACTAATTCTGCCTGATTGGGATCTAGGCTGGTGGTTTCACAATCGAGCGATACATATTCATGATCAATAGGCGCAGTAAACAGAGGCTGATAGAGGGAGCCTTTGAGCTTGTGATGCCAGTAATAGCGAACCAACCTATTCATCGTTCAATGCCTAATCCCGTATCTGATAGTGGTAGCCGAGCCATTGCTTGAATTTCTTCACCACGTGCAGGCTATGACGAAGCAGATCCCTGTCTGCTCGTTCCATCAGTTTGACGTTAATCTTGTTGCTGCTGTGCTGCTGAGAAAGCCTTTGGGCTAAGCGCCACTTAAAGAATTGCTTGAGTGCTTCACTGAGATTATCGGCAGTACTTTGCTCTAATACTTTCTTGCTGACCAGCTGCTCAATGCGTTCGAAGGTGTTGTTGACCGTGACACCATGTTCTAGGCAAAGCGCTCTCACACCATGCACGATAGGGAAAATACCGCCTTGTTTGATATCGAGTCCGGACTTGGATTGCTTCACATTACCAAACAGGGTCAGGGGAACTGAGAAGTTCAGCGCCGGGCGGCAGAACTCCGTCAGAATCAATTCTTGTCCGAGCATTAAATCACTGAGGTGCTGCTTTACAGGTTTTAATAACTCTCTATTCCCCGCTACTGCGTGTGCATCTGCCATGATCGCGATATCCATCACGGTGTCTGGCGTGGCTTTTTTTACCCAATGGGTAAGGGTTTGTTTCCACTCTTGCTCTGAATGCACCCATTTCGGATTGTTGACCATCACGTTGCCCGGGCACAGTGGGTAACCCAATTGTTGAAGGGTATGAGTGAGGTCGTTCATGGCACTTTGGCATTGATGCCACTCCAAGCCATCTTGAATTATGAGCGCGTTGTCTTGATCGGTTTTGAGAATTTGTTCCCCACGGCCTTCGGAACCCAACACGATTAGGCAGCAATGATTATGCAGTGCAGGTGGGATCACCAACTCAAAAGCCTTCTCTATGATCTGTTCGTTGACCGCAGAAATCAGCTCCATGATAAAGCGTGTGCGAATCCCATTACTGAGCAAGCTCTCGACCAGTTGACGTTGTTTGTTGGATGCCATTGCCAATTCTTCAACGCTGGTGGCGCGCGCAATACGCAAAGTAAGAACGTGGGAGTGTGTGGAGAATGCACTGAGAATCTGTGTCATATCCACCATGCCGACCGCATTTTTACCATCACAAACCATCAACCTTTTTACTCGATTTCTGGTCATGGTAATCATGGCGTTAAATAAGAAATCGCCTTGGTTCACGTGCATCACCGGAAACGTTGCGATCTCACCGACAGGCGCATCCAGTGTGAAATTATCGAGCATCACAGCATGCAATAAATTGGTTCGAGTGACGATTCCATACGACAAGGAACATGATGATCCAAAAGCTTTTGGATCATTATGTTCCAAATGGACTAGGGCCGAGTCTAACCCTTGTTCTTTAAGGGTTTGAGTGACTTGGTTGATCGGTTGGTTTGGTTCAAGTATCAGTGGTGGGTGATAGATAGAGTCATCCACTTTGGTTAATATAAACTCGGCAAGATTCTGTTGCTGCTGGGCGGCTTCTATCAAAGCTTTTCGTGTTGATAGGTTGCTATCAAAGTAGGCAGCGAATTGGCCATTGGCGTGGTAAAGCTCAAGAAAAATATCGGTGGGCAGCAGATAACTTAATGTATCTTCGAGTGCGATATATTGGTGTTTGGTGTGGGGTTCAAACTGGCTGCGGACATCAAAAATATCGTCATTGGCATAGTGTGCGTAAATCTCACCATCACTGCTCGCGCGCTCTTCAACAGCTCCTTTGATCAAAATATGCAGGTGTCGGCTCGGCCTTTCAGCTTCCAGTATCACTTCTTGAGAGCGGTAATACACCACGTCTAATGAAGAGCGAAGCTTCAACTGTTCGGCGTCGGACAGGCTATCGAAGGGCGGGTGCTGCATATTAAATTTGTCAGGCATAAGCATCACAAGAAGAAATGGGAGTCTTTAATCAGTCTGACAAAATACCAGCGAAGCTCCAGACGACTTTAGTCTAAATGCGAGTATGAGTATTGATGAGCGTGAAATCTCTTGTTGAAATGCGATATCCAGACCCATTGAATATGGGAATACTATCCCAGTAATAATTCCCTTTTTCATCGTATGCGAGATAGGCATAATTGGTGCTGCCTTTTTCCGCACACTTTATAGGTCATTTATGTTTAGCCCTTCACCCTATGGCTGGATCTCTCAGTATTTTCTTGGTTTCTTTTTTGCGTATGGCGTGTATTTGCCATTTTGGGCGTTGTGGTTTGAAGACCAAGGCGTGTCTGCTGGTGATATTGGCGTATTGATTGGTATCGGCTTTGCGACTCGTTGTGTGGCCAACTTAGTGATTACGCCGCGTATCCATAAAGTGGAACACTTGATGCCAGCGCTACGCTGTTTGAGTTTCGCTGCGCTGCTGTTTGTCGGTTTCCACTTCTTCACCGGTGGCAGCTTTATACTGATGTTGTTGGCAACGGTACTGTTTAACCTCTGTTGTGGGCCGATCATTCCTCTTTCTGATGCGATGGCTAACCATTACAGTCGTTTGAAAATGCTCGACTACGGCCGAACTCGTCTTTGGGGATCAATTGCCTTTATCGCAGGTTCAACGGTTGTTGGCTATTTGGTGGCACAATTCGGCACTGACATGATTTTGTATACTGCGCTTGCCGGTGTGTTGCTTTCATTGATTCTTGCGATGAGAAACCCCAATGTGATGCCAGTAACACAATCTGAGCAACAAGCGGCGCGACCAAAACTAGGTGAACTGCTGCGTGAGTCGTCAGTGGTAAAGTTTTTAGCCTTGATGGCGCTGCTGCAAGGTAGCCATGCGGCTTACTACAGTTTTAGTGCGATTTATTGGAAAGAAGCGGGTCACTCAGAAGCGATCATCGGTTACTTGTGGAGCTTAGGTGTTGTCGCTGAAGTGGCCGTATTTGCTCTGAGTAAGCGATTGTTCTCAGGTTGGTCACTGCGTACTTTGTTTGTCGTCGCGGCTATTGGGGTGATGGCGCGTTGGGGGATTACCGCTTCTACCACAGCGATTTTCGCACTGGTTATGGTGCAGCTACTGCACGGCGTGACCTTTGCCATGGCACACATCGCCGCGATTCAATACATCCAATCTGAAGAACAAAACAAGATGGTTGCGTTACAAGCCCTGTATAACGCGATTCCATTAGGTGCCTTTATTGCATTAATGACTACCTTCAGTGGTTGGGGTTATGAGCTTTGGGGTGCAAATATCTTCTGGGGTATGGCTGCTATGGGTGCACTTGCTCTGTTCATTAAGTTGGATGAAAGAAGTTCAGTGGTTGAGATTAATCAATCAGATTCGGAACAGTCAGAATCTCACAGCAAATGCTGATAATTAGAGTCTAAAGCACAGAATTTAAGCGATGCGATTGAGTTAATCACCCATCCTTAGTTAAATGAAACCTCTCCCTTATGGAGAGGTTTTTTTATGGATGAGAAAAGGGTTTTCAATGCAAGGATGGATAGTAATTCCAGTCTCTTTAGCCTACTTGGGCGTGTTATTTCTGATCGCTTGGTATGGAGACAGGCAGGTTCGTTGGCTATCGCGTTGGCGCCCGTGGATCTATAGCCTTTCGATTGCCGTGTATTGTACCTCTTGGACCTTCTATGGAACGGTCGGGCAGGCGAGTAACAACCCTTGGTCTTTTTTACCCATTTACCTCGCCCCGATTCTAGTCTTTACACTAGGCTGGCGGATCTTGGCGCGGCTGATCCTGATTGCGAAGCGGGAACATATCACCTCCATTGCCGACTTTATCGCGGCTCGTTATGGAAAATCTCAGGGCTTAGCGGTGGCGGTGACGGTTATCGCCGTGGTTGGTATCCTTCCTTATATTGCTCTGCAACTGCGTGGTATTACCATGGGGTTGGATATTGTTGCACCCAACCTAGCGGCTGACTTCGGTTATCAGGACTATCATGTGTCTTGGTTTGTGGTCGGTGCTTTGGCTATTTTCACCATGCTGTTTGGTACAAGACACATTGATAACACAGAGCATCACCGTGGCATGATGATGGCGGTGGCGTTTGAATCCATCGTTAAGCTCGCGGCATTCCTGATCGTTGGCCTATTCATCATGTATCTGGCGATGAGCAGCGACAAGATCGACTTGCTTGATGTGGCGGCTTCCACCTACGAATCACCCAATATTCCGACCTTAATTATTCATACCGTTTTGACCATGTTGGCGATTGTCTGTCTGCCACGCCAGTTCCATACCATGGTGGTAGAGAACGAACGTCCTCAAGACCTGCATACCGCTCGTTGGTTGTTTCCGCTTTACCTGATTTTGATGGGACTGTTCGTGCTGCCAATTGCTTGGGCAGGACAAGGACTACTTACTGGTATGCCAGCGGATACCTATGTGATCAGTGTGCCAATGTCAGAAGGCGCTAATCACATTGCCTTGCTGGCTTTCCTTGGTGGTACGTCTGCGGCAAGTGGCATGGTGATAGTGTCGACCATCGCCTTGGCGATCATGGTGTCGAATGATTTAGTGATGCCATTGTTACTGCGCCGTATGCGCCTAACTCAAAGAACCCATCGACACTTTTCTGGCCTGCTATTGGTGATTCGCCGCGGGCTAATTTTACTGCTGTTACTGGGTGCTTGGCTGTTTTATCAGGCGCTCGATACCATCCATTCACTGTCAGCGATTGGCTTTCTTTCCTTTGCTGCGATTGCTCAATTCGCGCCAGCACTTATTGGTGGTTTGTACTGGCGCCCGGGTAACCGCAAGGGCGTGTATGTCGGCTTAATGGTGGGCTCGTTGATTTGGCTGATTACCTTGATGAGCCAAACCAGCATGTTGGCTGGCGACAGTGAAAGTAACCTTTTACTGTGGATTATCACGCCGCCAGAACTGCTCAGTAGCTGGAATATCAGCAGTTCAAACTGGGGCATTGTGCTGAGTATTGTACTTAATACCTTGTGCTATGCCGTGGTTTCGATGACGACTCGCCCAAGCCTAAGTGAGCGCTTACAATCAGCAGCATTTGTTGGCACGCCGCTGCCTGAAAACGAGAATATCAGCCTTTACCAGAACCGAGTGACGGTCGCTGAATTAGAGATGCTGGCGTCGCGTTTTGTGGGCCGTAAGCGTGCGAAAAGTGCTTTACACAGCTATTGGCAACAACACGGGCAGCCGCTGCTTCCCAATCAACAAGCGCCTGCGAGTCTGATTCGACACGCAGAGCGCGTGCTCGCTGGTGTATTCGGTGCTTCATCTGCTAAGTTAGTACTTACTTCTGCTTTGCAGGGAAGAAACATGCAGCTTGAAGAAGTCGCGACCATCGTTGATGAAGCCTCGGAGCTGTACGACTTCAGTCGCGGTTTACTGCAAGGCGCGATTGAACATATTGGCCAAGGCATCGCAGTAATCGACAAACAAATGAGGCTGGTTGCATGGAATCAGCGTTACCTAGAATTGTTTGAATTCCCTGCGGGTTTGATTCAGGTTGGGCGACCCATTTCAGACGTGATTCGTCATAATGCCGAGCAAGGGTTGTGTGGCCCAGGTGACCCGGAAGATCACGTTCGCCGCCGTGTTTATCACCTTGAGCAAGGCACTCGACACACCTCTTCTCGTATTCGTCCTGATGGCCGAGTGATTGAGGTGCAAGGTAACCCAATGCCAAGTGGTGGCTTTGTGATGAGCTTTACCGACATCACGGTATTCCGACAAGCAGAGCAAGCGCTAAAAGATGCCAACGAAAGTTTGGAATCGAGAGTGCATGAGCGAACTCAAGAACTCGAAAAACTGAACCATCGCTTGGTAAAAGCCACGCAGATTTCGGATCAAGAATCACAATCTAAGAGTCGTTTTCTAGCCGCGGTAAGCCACGATTTGATGCAGCCGCTCAATGCCGCACGTCTATTTGCTTCGTCACTGTCTGAGGTGGCAAAAGAGCAAGAGGTGAAGCAGTTGTCATCTCACATCGAGAGTGCACTTGGCGCCGCAGAAGATTTGATTGGTGACTTGCTGGATATCTCTCGATTGGAGTCAGGGAAATTAGAAACCAACATTCACGCGATTGCCGTGCACGATGTGCTAACCAACTTGAACGCGGAATTTAGCGCGTTAGCGAGACAACAAAAAATTGAGTTTCAGATGATCCCATCGTCATTGTTCATTCACTCAGATCCTAAGTTATTAAGGCGTGTGATTCAGAACTTTTTGACCAATGCTTTCCGCTATAACCCTGAAGGGAAAGTGATACTCGGTGCAAGGCGAGTGAACGGTCAGGTACGAATCGATGTGTGGGATAACGGAACCGGTATCGATGAAGACAAGCAACAAGAGATCTTCGAAGAGTTTACTCGTGGTAGCCAAGTTCGTGCTGACCAAGGGTTGGGGCTAGGGCTAGCCATCTCCAAAGGTATTGCTCATGTGCTTGGTCATCAAATTTCGATGCGTTCATGGCCGGGTCAAGGCAGTGTTTTTTCCATCACCTTAGCTAGAGCGGAAAAAGTGGCTCCAGTTGTGCAAGCTTCGACGCCAATGGCGACCAGCGACATCGAACATCTCAAGATATTGTGTGTCGATAATGAACGAGAAATCTTAGTCGGTATGGAAAACCTGATCGGACGTTGGGGCTGTGAGGTTAAGACGGCGGTTGATTTGGTCGAAAGCTTGCAGTGCCTAGATGAGGGTTGGCTACCTGATGTGATTTTCTCTGATTACCGTTTAGATAATGGCAGAACGGGTCTCGAAGTCCTGCAGCAGTGTCGCTTGCGCCTCGGAGACTCTTTTGAAGGGGTCATCATTAGTGCCGATAGAACCGATGACATGTTGGCAGCGATAAAGGCCAACAGCTTTCGCTTTATTGCCAAGCCAGTGAAGCCACTTAAGTTAAGAGCGGTCTTGAATCGAGTGAGCTAGTTTGGGTTAACAGGCTCGGATTAGTACGTTCGTGAGCGGATAGTGAAAAGGCCTCAGATGAGGCCTTTTTTGTCTCTGTTTTTTTTGCGAACGCCGATTCGCTTGTTAATTCAATAACTAACCAGCAATGCCACCTTGTGTCAGTGTGGTTGGATCAAGCAGTTTACTGAGCTCTTCTCGGCTAAGATCGGTTTCTCTTTCTGCGACATCCAGAATTGGTAAGCCTTCTTTGTAAGCTTTCTTGGCAATATCAGCCGCCTTCAAGTAGCCAATCACAGGGTTAAGTGCGGTCACTAGGATTGGGTTCTTTGACAGTGCCAAATCGAGATTGTCTTGGCGTACCGTGAAGGTCGCGATGGCTTTGTCCGCTAAAGCGACTGAGCTGTTTGCCAATAACTCAATACTTTCCAACACGTTATGAGCAATCACTGGCAGCATCACATTAAGTTGGAAGTTACCTGATTGTCCGGCTACGGTAATGGTGGTGTCGTTGCCAATGACTTGCGCCGCCGCCATAGCTGCAGCTTCTGGAATCACAGGATTTACCTTGCCAGGCATGATCGATGAGCCTGGTTGTAGAGCTTGTAATTCAATTTCCCCTAAGCCAGCCAACGGCCCAGAGTTCATCCAGCGAAGATCGTTTGAGATCTTCATGATCGCAACTGCTGCCGTTTTGATCTGACCTGACAGCGCAACGATCGCGTCTTGACTGCTGAGGCTAAAAAAGAAGTTTTCACTCGAGCTAAAACTGATCTTTGTCGATTGAGACAGGTTACTCGCAAACTTATCGGCAAAGCGTGGGTCAGCATTGATCCCTGTTCCAACCGCAGTACCACCTTGTGCTAAAGCCTTGATAGCGGGCAGGGTGTTCTCTATTGCTTGCTTAGCGTGTTCTATCTGAAATTTCCAACCACCTAGCTCTTGAGCAAAGGTCATTGGCATCGCATCCATTAGATGAGTGCGGCCGGTCTTCACGACCTCCGCAAGTTCCTGTTGTTTGATGGTGAGTGCTTCAGAAAGGTGAGTTAATGCAGGTAATAGCTTATTTTCAGCCATCAAAGCAACGCTCACTTGAATTGCGGTTGGCACCACATCGTTACTGCTTTGGCCCATGTTGACGTGATCATTGGGGTTCACGTCGCCTTGCAAGCTTCTTGAGGCAAGCGTAGCAATCACTTCATTGGCATTCATGTTGGAACTGGTACCTGAACCGGTTTGGTAGACATCGATAGGGAATTGATCGAGGTGTTTACCCTCAATGATCTCTTGGCTGGCTTCGGCTATCGCGTTGGCAATATCACCTTCCAGTAGACCTAACTGAGCATTGGTATCTGCCGCTGCCTGTTTAATTAACGCCAGTGCTTGAATAAAACTGGTCGGCATCTTGTGAGAGCTAAACGCGAAGTTATCCGCTGCACGCTGAGTTTGTGCTTGGTATAGCGCATCGGCAGGGACTTTCACTTCGCCCATGCTGTCTTTTTCAATCCGAAATTGTAGGGTCATGTTCTATCCTTGTTAGCCAAGTGGGGCTTGGACTTGTTTTAGTGTTTGGCTGAGATTCAAAAAACGCGCTTGGCCTTGAGGTTGCTGGCAGTAGTGGCGCTTCAAATAAAATAGTGGTGAGTGAATAGAGTCTAGGCAGATATGACGAAAGGCGAAACTGCGCTCAGGAGACTCAATCGCTTCAATCAAATGAAAGAAAACTTGGCGTAGATACAGCTCGCACAACAAGATGTTTTCTTGAGCGGCATGCTTTTCATAGTAAGCCGAAAGCGACAGTGCACATTCGATATACTCTCGAATTACAAACGGCTCATGGCCTTGAACTTGTTCTAATGAAGCAAAGCGATCCTGTGCTTTGTAAAACCTCGAATAGAGAACCTGCTGCTCTTTCATCATCATCTGCATCTCTTTATTGGATGTTAATGATAATTATTATCAAATGAGATTTTAAAAACAACCCTTTGTTTCTCTTTTTATAAAGTGAGCAAAAAAAGAAAAAGCCGATACACGAAGTATCGGCTTTCTGGAGTCAGTACCTAATCCCTACAATGTAAGCACTGATTCATTTTTTGCTAAACATCTTTGTTTAATGGTCGTGCTTAGTGGTCGTGAGCTTCACCTGCACCTTTCGGGTAACGGATGTTCTCAACCATATCTTGTACATCTTGTGGTACTTCAGCAGTTACTTTGTTTACCGCAATCGATACTACGAAGTTTAGACACATACCTAGCGTACCGATGCCTTCTGGGCTGATACCAAACCACCAGTTTTCAGGTGTGCTTGCTGCTGGGTTAATGAACTTGAAGTAGATGATGTAGCTTGCTGTGAAGGCAATACCTGACAACATACCTGCAATTGCGCCTTCCTTGTTCATCTTCTTGTAGAAGATACCTAGGATAATCGCTGGGAAGAAGGATGCTGCGGCTAAGCCGAAGGCAAACGCTACTACCTGTGCTACAAAGCCTGGTGGGTTAATACCTAAGTAACCGGCACCGACAATCGCGACCATGGCTGCCAGACGAGCGGCTAACAGCTCCTGCTTGTCGGTCATGTTTGGTCTGAAGCCTTTCTTCAACAAGTCATGTGAAATCGACGTTGAGATGACCAATAGTAGACCCGCGGCTGTTGATAGTGCGGCTGCTAGGCCACCGGCTGCAAGCAGTGCTACAACCCAGTTTGGTAGTTTCGCTAGCTCTGGAGAAGCCAGTACGATGATGTCACGGTTAATCTTCATCTCGTTGCGCTCATCGCCCGAGTAGAACATTTTGCCATCGCCGTTCTTATCTTCCCAACCTACTAGGCCAGTGCTTTCCCAGTTTTTGTACCAGCTCGGTGCGTCTGCGGCTGCGACACCTTGCATGTCAGGGCCGTTGATTGTTTCGATCATGTTTACACGAGCGAATGCTGCAACGCCTGGTGCTGTTGTGTATAGCAATGAGATGAACAGTAGTGCCCAACCCGCTGATATACGAGCATCACGTACTTTTGGTACCGTGAAGAAACGAATGATTACGTGTGGAAGACCCGCAGTACCGACCATTAGAGCTGCACAGATGAAGAATACATCCACCATGCTCTTGTTACCTTCGGTATAGGCGGTAAATCCGAGTTCTTCGGTCAGTCCATCCAGTTTATCAAGAAGGTAAACATCTGTGCCTGATAGCGTAGAGCCCATACCAACTTGTGGAAGTGGGTTACCTGTCATCATGATTGAGGTAAAGATTGCTGGAACAAGGAAGGCGAAAATGAGGACACAGAATTGAGCTACCTGCGTATAAGTGATGCCTTTCATGCCACCTAGTACTGCGTAGAAGAACACAATACCCATACCAATGATGATGCCTAGGTTAATATCAACTTCTAGGAAACGAGAGAATACAACGCCCACACCACGCATCTGGCCTGCAACGTACGTAAACGATACGAAGATTGCACAGAATACCGCTACCATACGTGCCGTTTTCGAGTAGTAACGCTCACCGATGAAATCAGGAACCGTAAACTGACCGAACTTACGTAGGTAAGGTGCTAAACATAGCGCAAGTAGTACATAACCACCTGTCCAACCCATTAGGTAAACCGCACCGTCGTAACCAACGAATGAGATGATACCTGCCATTGAGATGAATGATGCTGCCGACATCCAGTCAGCGGCGGTCGCCATGCCGTTTGCTACTGGGTGTACACCACCGCCAGCAACGTAGAACTCACTAGTAGACCCTGCACGAGCCCAGATTGCGATGCCGATATATACCGCGAAAGTAATACCGACGAGAATAAACGTCCAAGTTTGAATATCCATGTTCTAGCCTCTAGTCTTCCTGTACGTTGTATTTTTTGTCGAGCGCATTCATGCGGACAACGTAAATAAATATCAGCGCCACGAAGGTGTATATCGAACCTTGCTGAGCGAACCAAAATCCTAGCTTGAACCCGCCAAACTGAACGGTATTGAGGGCATCCACAAATAAGATGCCAGCGCCGTAAGACACCGCAAACCAGACCGCGAGCAGTGTTCCCATAATTCCCAAGTTTTCCTTCCAGTAGGCTTGAGCATGTTCCGTAGATTCGAACGCCATTGCCTTCTCCTTTATTCCGTTTTCGTAGAAACTGTTTTTGTGAAACCGTTTTGTAAAATAGCGTGTTAACGTAATGTTACGATTTAGAATGTAGCAAGGATAAGTCAAGGGATCTGTGCAACTTTAGTCGGGATGGTATTAGCGCTAATGTACTGAAATATGGGAGCTAGGAGACATAACCATAGAAAAATGTGATGTTACAATGTTGTTAAATTAGCCAAAGGTCTAACAAAAAGGGATGAATTAGACTGCGAGTCATAAAATTTAACAACTAAATGACCGAGAAACGGTATTTAGCCCTGCTTATGACACGAAGCGAAACATAAGTTTGTTATAGTAACAACGGCACTTTCACCGACCGTGCCTTGCTAAACGGCAGAAGATCAACAAGCTAGTGGCAAAAGATCAACAGGCTTAAAGCTCGGATTTTATTCTTTGGGGGAACGAATTGGACGCAATAACCATTAACCACTTATTCTTGACTGGTGCCGTACTCATCGCCATCAGCGTGCTTTTCTCACAAGTGTCCTCTCGATTGGGCGTTCCTATTCTTTTGATCTTTTTGTTCGTTGGTATGTTAGCGGGTGAAGATGGACCCGGTAATATTCATTTCGATGATTACTCACTGACCTACTTGGTGAGTAACCTTGCGCTTGCCGTGATTCTGTTGGATGGCGGTATGCGAACCAAGGTGGCGAGCTTCAAGGTCGCTTTCTGGCCTTCGCTCTCGCTGGCGACGATAGGTGTCGCATGTACAGCAACCTTAACCGGATTAATGGCGGCTTGGCTGTTTGACTTGTCATTAATGCAGGGCATCTTGGTCGGGGCGATTGTTGGTTCAACCGATGCGGCAGCGGTATTCTCTTTGCTGAAAGGACAGAGTCTCAATGAGCGTGTTGGCTCAACCCTAGAGATCGAATCGGGCACTAACGACCCAATGGCGGTCTTCCTGACGGTGACCTTAATTGCGCTGTTAGGTAACCCTGACGCTGAGATGGGAATGAACTTCCTACTGCAAAGTTTTGCGATGCAGTTTGGTATCGGTACTCTTGTTGGTATTGGCGGCGGCTGGGTTCTATGGAGCTTAATCAATCGAGTACAATTGGCTGATGGCCTTTATTCCATTCTGGTACTCAGTGGGGGCGTGGCTCTGTTTGCGTTCTCTAACATGCTTGGCGGCAGCGGCATTTTATCGATTTACCTAGTGGGCTTGTTCATTGGTAATCGTCCGACGCGCTCGCGACACTCGATTCTTAATGTTCTTGATGGCATGACGTGGCTAAGCCAGATCGTGATGTTCTTGGTATTGGGTTTATTGGTGACGCCATCAACGTTGATGGACATTGCTCTGCCTGCGCTGGCACTGGCCTTCGGTATGATTTTGTTTGCTCGTCCGCTGTCGGTTTGGTTGGGTTTACTGCCGTTCAGAAGCTTTTCCACCAAAGAACGCTGGTTTGTTTCTTGGGTAGGTTTGCGTGGTGCAGTACCAATCATCTTAGCGGTATTCCCGATGATGGCAGGCCTGCCCAATGCTCAGCTGTATTTCAATATCGCCTTCTTCGTGGTTATGGTTTCGCTGATTGTTCAAGGCGGTAGCTTGATGAAAGTTGCAAGACTCGCTCAAGTGACTTTACCACCGACGCCAACACCGATTTCTCGTACCGGTATGGAGATTTATCCGACCAGTGAGTGGGAGATGTTTGTTTACAAATTGAAAGACGAGAAGTGGTGTGTCGGCGAGCCGCTTAAACGCTTATCTATGCCAGAAGGGACGCGCATTGCGGCAGTGTTTCGACAAGATGCCATGCTTCACCCATCAGGCAGCACCGTGTTAGAGGCGAACGATATCTTATGTGTGCTTGGTCAAGACAAAGATTTGGACAGCTTAAGTTCGTTGTTCAGTGAGGCGCCTCTAGCAGAAGAGGCGGCACGATTCTTTGGTGACTTCTTCTTGGATGTTGAGCTATCAGTTGCGGCAGTGAGTGATTGTTATGGTATTGAACTTGGCTCGGAAGAAGAGCGAGAAATGACGCTAAAACAATTGGTTGCTCAAGAGCTTGGCGCACACTCTGTATTGGGTGATAGCTTTGAGTGGCATGACATCACTTGGGTGGTTGCAGAGATAGATGATCATAAAGTCGTCAGGTTGGGTTTATGTTTACCTAAGACGACTTTAGAAGAGGATATCAGTGAAGCTTAATTGTGGACTTCTTGTAGCAAGATAACCGCTTGAGTACGATTTTTCACATCCAGTTTACGGAAGATGGCCGTCATATGTGCTTTGATGGTCGCTTCCGAAACATTCAATTCATACGCGATTTGCTTGTTAAGCAAGCCGTCAGAAAGCATCCCTAATACCTTGTATTGCTGAGGCGTCAGTGTGGAAATCTTTTCTGCAAGGTCGCTACACGCTGCATTATTGGTGATAAGCCCTTCAGGGAAGAACGGGTCGCCATTCAGCACTTGATTCAGTGCACTCACCAACTCACGCATATCACTCGACTTAGGAATAAAGCCAAACGCACCGTGGCTCTTCACCTGAGTGACCACGCTGGCATCTTCACTGGCAGAAACCACCACAATCGGTAGATCTGGGTATTCAGCGCGCAGTTGAATTAAGCCTGACATGCCATTGGCGCCCGGCATTTTCAGATCGAGCAGTAATAAATCCGGCTCGCCTTCTTTCTTTAGCAGAGTCAGTAAGGCATCGAGAGAATCGGCCTCAAGCAGGTTCGCACCACTGATCGCCATATGAACTGACTGAAACAGGGCGTTGCGAAAGAGAGGGTGGTCATCAGCAATGATGATGGTATAGGTCGAGTCCATGACGTTCATACTTTTAACAATTTAGTTAATATTTATTATCATCCTGATTGAGTATGTGGACAATATCTATGCATTAAAAGTCTGAACCATATCGACTTTTATCCCGGGAATAAGAAAGCGTTACTCTGAATAGCAAAAAAGCCGCACTGCCATCTCGTTACGGAGGGGCGGTGCGGCTTTCGATTCGGCTTATATTTTAGTGAATATTGCCGTTATAGCTGGTGGTTTTGCATGTGTTTTAAGAATACATCAGCAGGCATAAAACCGGTTACACGAGCATTTGGAACATGGTTACCCTCGCCATCCCAGAACTCAATCGTCGGTAAGCCAAGTACCTGTAATTGTTTAAGCAGTTCAATGTCTTGAGGCATGTTTCTCGTTACATCGGCTTGTAGCAGTACAAAGTCAGAAAGCTTGTTTTCCACATCAGCTTGATGGAAGGTGTACTTCTCGAACTCTTTACACGCCACACACCAATCGGCGTAGAAGTCGAGCATCACAGGCTTACCGAGTTTCTTCGCTTCGATGAGCTGGATTTCTAGCTCTTCAACCGTGTTGATGCGTGCAAATTGGATGTGCTGTTGTTCTACCGTTACGCTCTTCTCCGCAAACCAATAGTTCAATGCAGGCTGTGCCGAAGCAAACAAGCCAAGCATCGCGATGATGCCTACCGCACTCTGCTTCCAGCCGCCGAATGGCAGTGCATTCTTGCTATGGTACAGCCAACCAAAGGCGATGAAGCCAAGGCCAGACCAAAGCACGGTTGCCCACAATTCAGGAATGATGCGCTCTAGCAGGAAGATAGGTGCTGCCAGCAAGATAAAGCCGAATACGATCTTCACCTTGTCCATCCAGCTGCCCGCTTTAGGCAATAGCTTATTACCAAATACCGCAACTAAAATCAGCGGAATACCCATACCCATGGCTAATGCATACAGAGCAATCGCACCGGTAAATAGGTCGCCACTCTGAGCCACATACAGCAGCGCGCCTGACAATGGCGCCGTGGTACAAGGTGAACACACCAAGCCAGAGATAGCGCCCATTGCGAATACGCCCAAGGTATTGCCACCTTGCTGCTTATTGCTTTGATTGTTGAGCCAAGTTTGAATGCTGCTTGGCAGTTGCAGGTTATAAACGCCAAACATCGACATTGCCAACGCCACGAACAGAACACTCAGCGCGATCAGCACGTAAGGGTGCTGCATAGCGGCTTGGAACTGCATGCCTGCTGAAGCAACCACTAAACCTAATAAGGTGTAGGTTAACGCCATGCCTTGCACGTAAATAAAGGACAGCATCAGCGCGCGACCTTGGCTGAGTTTGCCACCACCTAAAACGATACCCGTTAGAATCGGATACATAGGCAGCACACACGGCGTAAAGGCTAAACCAACACCGAGTGCTAAGAATAATAGAGGGGTCCACCAACTGTCACCGAGCTTATCGGCTAAGCCTGCTTCTTTTGAAACAGGGGCATTTGGCTGTTGAGTCGTGTTACTTACAACGTCTGCTTTCGGAGATGTTGGTTGCGTAGAAACATCGGTTTCGTTGCCAGCAGAAGATGAAGCTTGTGAGTCACTACCTTGCGAATTAGCAGAACCTGTTGTTGTGAAAGGTTCAATGTCGATGATACGAGTCTCTGGTGGGTAGCAGAACCCTGCGTCCGCACAGCCTTGATACTTAACGATCAGCTGTGAGCCATCTTGGTAACTCTGCAGAGGAACTTGCACGAATAACGGCTGAGTATAAATGCTCACCTCACCGAAGAATTCATCTTGGTGCGGCTTACCATCTTCTAATTCAACATTACCGATAGCGAGATTTTGCCCGGTGAACGAGAGGCTATGTTGATAGAGGTAGTAGCCCTCTTTTACTTGCCAGTCGAGAAGGACTTTGTCGTCTTGCTGGTAGTAATTGAAAGGGAAAGCTTGGTCTACAGGGACAAAACCATTGTTATTGCCTCCGAAGCTTGGCTCGGCGTTGTCGTTCCCAAATAGCGCCCACGCAGGCTGGGTGAATAGGGAAACACAAACAAAAAGTAATGTGGCAAGTCGTCGCATACTATTTAGTCATCAAAATGGAGTTGAAGGTATCTTAACTCAATCAGACCGTAATAGTTTGCTATTAGTTTCATCGGCAAACAAATATCCCCTAAGGCGGGATAGCGATTTTATTGGGTAATCGAGTGGGGAGCTGCAATTCAACTTGAGTGACTTGCCTTTGTAAAAGAGACATTTAAGCTACACCCAAGCGTGCTTTTACTACTTGTTCGCAAGCATCAATATTCATCGTATCTTTTGGAATAATAAGCACGGTATCATTACCGCCAACGGTGCCGATAATCTCAGTATGTGGGTCGATATCGACTAATCTTGCGACTAATTGAGCACAACCTGGATGAGTTTTTACGATGACCATCGCTTGGTTATGAGTGATGAATTCGATTTGCGATGAGATGGATGCATCGACACGAACCGGTGCACTTTCAACCGTGATGCAGTAAACCTTTTTACCGCAAGCATTCTGAATTTTGACAACACCAAGCTGTGACAAAATACGAGATACGGTCGATTGGCTGATACCGGTATAGCCAATATCGACGAGTTTCTCTCGCAGTTGATTTTGGGTCGAGAAGCTTTGTTGTTGTAGTAAGCGTTTGCACGCTGCAGTCAGTGTTTTATCTTCAGCTGAATACAAGCAACCGTGCTCAGTGATTGGGTTCATGAACAACTCCTTAAGGTCAACATGTGGTTATCGCTTGTCCATAGCGCCGAGCGTACTCCCAAAGCCGTAGAGTACGATTGTTAAATAGGGCTTACCGATGAATCCCGAAATAAAGAGGGAAGGTATGCGTGATGTATGATCGTCTACCCATTGAGTCTACCACTAAAGGATAGTTGTCTTTTTGAAGGGGATCACCAAATAAAATTCTAGTTAATTGCTTTTATTTTGGAGTTTTATTCTTTTGTTAAATGGATATTTATTCCAAGTTTGGCATAAATATCCATCGGTATTAGGGTGCTTTGGAGACCGTGATAATGGCGCTAAGGGTTAGCGAATTTCACTCATGATCTCGCGAGAGAATACTTTTTCACAGTAGTGACATTTTAGCTGCACGTTTTCCTGTTTTAGCTGCACTTTAAAGCTGCTTTCGACAGGTTCACCGTGCGAAATACAGTTGCTATTCGGGCAAGAGTAGACACTGTGGATTTGCTCTGGCAGCACAAGGGTTAGCTTATTAACCACTTTATACTCTTCAATCTGATTGACCGTTGCCTGCGGAGCATAAAGAGCCAATTGGTTGGCTTGTTCCTTGGTCAGGAAGATGTTCTCAATCTTGATTAGATCTTTATGGCCAAGTGCCGATGATGGCAGGTTTAAGCCCATAGTGATGCGCTGTTCTGTCTTGTGTAGCTTAAACAGTTTAAGGATTTTGATACCAAGGTGAGCAGGGATGTGGTCAATCACGCTGCCGTTACGGATCGCTTCTACTTGTAGCTGAGTTTGTTTAACCATGACTGTTTCTCCTGCTTATAAAGTGTCGTTAAGAACTAGGGCCAATAGGGCTTCGCGAGCGTATACACCGTTTTCAGCTTGTTCGAAGTAGTAAGCGTGTGGCGTTTTATCAACGTCGGTGGTGATTTCGTCGACGCGTGGCAGCGGGTGAAGTACCTTCATGTTTTGACGAGCGTCTTTCAATGTATCGGCGGTGAGGATGTAAGCCGATTTCATGTGTGCGTATTCCGACGCATCAAAGCGCTCTTTCTGCACGCGAGTCATGTACAGAACATCCAGTTCCGGCACGACTTCTTCAATGCTGCTGTGAGTGCTGTATTGGATGCCCATCTCTTCCAATTCTTCACAGATGTAATCTGGCATCTCTAAGACTTCTGGCGCGATAAAGAAGAAACGCACGTTATTGAATTTCGATAGTGCTTGGGTCAATGAGTGCACGGTACGGCCATATTTTAGGTCGCCGACGAACGCCACATTGAGGTTATCGAGCGTGCCTTGTGTTTCGTAAATCGAGAACAGGTCCAGCAAGGTTTGCGTCGGGTGCTGGTTAGCACCGTCGCCGCCGTTTACTACCGGCACACCGTTAGAAAATTCAGACGCTAAACGTGCTGCCCCTTCTTGTGGGTGACGCATTACAAAGGCATCGACGTAGGATGAAATAACCTGCACTGAATCGGCAAGTGTTTCGCCTTTCTTCGCCAGTGAGGTGTTACCGCCATTATCAAAGCCAATGACCGTGCCACCAAGGCGCTGGACGGCGGTCTCAAATGAAAGGCGAGTTCGAGTTGAAGGCTCAAAGAAGCAGCTCGCAACGACTTTATTTTTCAGCAACTCTGGGTTTGGCTCGGCCTTGAGTCTTGCTGCTGTGTCGACGATAAGCTCCAGTTCATTACGAGTGAGCTCAGGTATGGAGATGATGTGCTTGTTAAATAACGAATGCGCCATAACGGGTCTTCCTTCTATGCATACAGTCAAATTGCGGACAAAAAAAAGCCCCCTAAAAATAGGAGGCTTCGAAACGATCAATAGAGCAAAATAAAAATGACACCACCGCCACTCTTTGGCGTGTAGTTTGACAATCATGTGCGACAGAATTGCAGTTCATTTTTTGCTCTCTTAAGACAAATTGCGGAGGATTATACTCAGATAAAAACGGCATGCAATACTTTCTGTAAAGTATTCATTTAATGGATTTTTATGCGAAATAACCTCTACATTTTGCTTTGATTTAAGCCTTTGTTGAAACAGAAAATCTCAGGGTTTTTGGGGCGATAATGCCCTCAAGTACATGAAAAAAAATGCGGGCTTTATCCAAGGGCTAAATCCCAAGTTCGCCGCCCGCATTTCCCTGTCATTAAACTTAACTTGTCAATGTCTCGCGAACAAGTGAGTGCTTAACTTCTTAGTTGTTTCGATTCTTAGCTGTTTAGGTAATTAACTGCCTAGTGTTGCAACCATTACTGCTTTGATGGTGTGCATGCGGTTTTCAGCTTCATCGAACACGATAGAGTATTCAGACTCAACTACCTCATCAGTCACTTCCACACCGTCTTTTAGCTGTGGATATTCAGCCGCAAGTTGTTTGCCTACCGTGGTATCTTCGCCATGGAAAGCTGGCAGACAGTGCATGAATTTCACATGTGGGTTACCCGTTGCTTTCAGCATTTCCATGTTCACTTGGTAAGGCATCATTAGGTTGATACGCTCAGCCCATGCTTCTTTCGCTTCGCCCATAGATACCCAAACGTCGGTGTACAGGAAGTCACAACCTTGCACGCCTTCTTGAACATCTTCAGTCAGTGTAATTTTGCCACCTGTGTGCTCTGCGATTTCACGACACTGAGCCAATAGTTCTTCTTGTGGCCAGAACTGTTTTGGAGCAACAAGGCGAATGTCCATGCCCATTTTCGCAGCGCCAACCATTAGAGAGTTACCCATGTTGTTGCGAGCATCACCTAGGTAAGCAAAGCTGATTTCATGCAGTTGTTTACCACGGCCGTATTCCGTCATGGTTAGGAAGTCAGCAAGAATTTGTGTAGGGTGGAATTCGTCAGTCAGACCATTCCATACTGGAACTCCAGCGTAAGCGCCGAGCTCTTCAACGATTTCTTGACCGAAGCCGCGGTATTCAATGCCATCGTACATACGGCCAAGAACGCGAGCGGTATCTTTCATTGATTCTTTGTGGCCAATTTGAGAGCCAGATGGGCCTAAGTAAGACACGCGAGCGCCTTGGTCGAATGCCGCTACTTCGAATGCACAGCGAGTACGAGTTGAGGTTTTCTCAAAGATAAGCGCAATGTTTTTGCCAGTTAGTGTTGGCTGTTCGTAACCGTTGTACTTCGCTTTTTTTAGCTCCATAGAAAGATCTAACAAGTGTTGAATTTCGCGTGGAGTGAAATCTAGTAGTTTTAGGAAGTTACGATTGCGTAGGTTAAAAGCCATGATGTATTCCTTCTTAGATTTAGGCGCTTTCTTGTTACAGGGAAAGAAAATTCAAGAAAGCGCGATTCAATTTTTGTGTATTAATTTCAGTTCAAACGGTGATTCAGTTTTCTCGCAAGGTTTGAAAAGCTCGCGAGTAGATTAATCTTTGGTGATATTGGTGCCCGCCAAGCCTTGCAGGATTTGCAAACCATCTTCGAGTGCGCCAATACCGACGACTTTGCCGCCTTGCTGAATGAACTCGCACGATGCTTCAATTTTTGGCCCCATTGAGCCTGCATCAAATTCGAATTGCGCCAGTTCACTTGGTGTGGTGCTGCGCAGTGCGTGTTGAGTCGGTTTGCCCCAATCAAGGTAAACAGCGTCCGCGTCGGTCAGAATAAGCAGCGCATCCGCATCCAGTTGTTTCGCCAAGAAAGCCGCTGACATGTCTTTGTCGATAACTGCTTCAACACCGACTAATTTGCCGTTCTCTTTTTTCACTGGGATGCCGCCGCCGCCAGTACAAATTACGAGGTGGCCTGCATCGATAAGTTGGGTGATCGCTTCGTGTTCAACAATGCCAGTAGGGCGTGGGCTTGGCACAACGCGACGGAAGTGTTGGCCGTCTGGTTTGACGATCCAGTGGAATTTCTCCGCCAACTCACGCGCTTCTGCTTCTTCGTAGATCGGGCCAATCGGCTTGGTTGGATCTGCGAATGCAGGATCGTTTGGATCAACGGTCATTTGCGTCAACATGCATGAGATGTTGCGGTTAGGCAGATAGTTCTTGAACTCTTGCATCAGCATGTAGCCGATCATGCCTTGAGTCTCACTGCCCAATACATCTAGCGGATATGGATTTACTTTTTTGTATTCCAAACCTTGCAGAGCCAGTAGACCAACTTGTGGGCCATTACCGTGCACTAGAACCACGTTGTACACTTTCGCGATTTCAGAGATGGTTTTAACCGCTGTTTCAATATTACGGCGTTGAACATCGGCTTCTAACGGCTCACCGCGACGAAGTAGGGCGTTACCGCCGAGTGCAACAACAACAGTTTGCTTAGTCATAATTGTGTTCTCTCATTTTGGCCAAGCTGAGATTATTTAAGATCGTTCAGCTTGGCCGTTTTCGTCTTAGTGATTAGATACCATCACGCTCAATTGGGCAGCTCATGCAGCGTGCGCCACCGCGACCGCGGCCAAGTTCATCACCAGGGATAGGAAGAACGGTGATGCCTGCTTTGTCGTATTTTTCATTGGTGTAGGTGTTGCCTTCGTAGCCAATCACGACGCCAGGTTTAACCGTTAGAACGTTGTTTGCATCGTTCCACTGCTCACGTTCTGCATGGAAGTTGTCACCACCGGTCGTGATTAGGTTTAGCTTGTCTACGCCAAGTGCTTTTTCGATAGCCGTTACGAAGTAGCCTTCTTCTTTCACTTTCACAGCGCCTGACTCATCGCCAGTTAGGTTCCAGCACTGCACATCTTTACTCACCACTTCAGGGTAAACAGAGAACGTATCTTCGTTCATGTGCGTCATCACGGTGTCTAAGTGCATGCAAGAGCGGTGTTTTGGTAGCTGCATTGCGATAACTTGTTTCGCTTGACCGTGTTTGAATAGGCTAGATGCTAAGTGCTCAACACCTTGTGCTGTTGTACGCTCAGACATACCGATAAGCACCGTGCCACGACCGATTACAAGAACGTCACCGCCTTCAATCGTTGAGTTGTCGTAGCTGATGTTTTCTTCATCGCCGAAGTATTTAATGAAGTCTTGGCCTGCGAATGTTGGGTGCCAGCGGTAAATAGCGCGAACGTGGTTGGTTTCACGTTGACGAGCTGGTTTCGCCATCGGGTTGATGGATACGCCACCGTATACCCAGCAAGATGTGTCACGAGTAAATAGGTGGTTTGGTAGCGGTTCGATAATGAAGTCGGTTGGTGCGTGCATGCCTTGCATCATTGAAGATGATTTCATTGGCATCTCAGCGTAAGACAGGCCGCCCGTTAGGATTTTTGCTAGCTCTAGGTTTGGTAAGTCGCCCAAGTAGCAGCGCACGTCGTTAGCAAAAGTTTTGCCTAAGCGGTAATCAGAAACTTGATGATTCAAAAGCCAATCTTTCGCTTCTGGCACTGCTAGCGTGTCCGCTAGTAGGTCAGTAAGAAGAAGAACTTCAACACCTTGATCACGTAGCGTTTGAGTAAATGCGTCATGCTCTTTACCTGCACGCTCAACAGCCAGTACGTCATCAAATAGTAAATCGTGACAGTTAGAGGGTGTTAGGTGAGTCAGTGCGCGTCTTGGACGGTGAACTAGAACGCGGCGTAATTGACCTATTTCAGAACCTACATAGAACTTACTCATGATCGTCTCTCTCTTATATATTTGAATTACTTTTATCGCTAAGAGTAATTATTTATTTTCAGTTGAGAAGAATGAATTATTTATTCATATCTCTTGTCTGGAATTAATATTACGCCTGCTAGTCAGGTATTCTTAGAGATCTATCACAAATCGTTTTTTATCCCTCAGCCCTTCAAAATTAAGGGTTTTAACAAACTTTATGCACTTTTAACTATTGGCTATCCCTTCTAAATAGTTAACTCTTTGGGAACATTATGCATACTTTTTTCACTCGTATTACTAGAGTGGGAATTACAGGGGTTTATATGCAAAATAATTTTATTGATAAGAATGAGCTTAAGATGGAAGTATGCAATGT
>NZ_JBFRTN010000053.1:0-33400 GCF_041474095.1 Vibrio sp. 10N.222.54.A3 | reverse complement strand
ACATCGCCAGGCTTTAAATATCGTTACCTGTGTATACATGTAACAACATCTACAGTGTACGAATCTGTTGATGACAATTTTTTGGAGGGATGGCTGAGTGGTCGAAAGCACCGGTCTTGAAAACCGGCAACCGTTAATAGCGGTTCTAGGGTTCAAATCCCTATCCCTCCACCACCATTAGAAAGCCCGCTGAGAAATCAGCGGGCTTTTTTCTTATCTGCGATATACATAAATAAAAGGGGAAGGGCACTGACGTGCTCTTCCCTTTTTTGTATTTAAAACAATGACGACTAGTCCGCTAAATATTTCCCTTCTGCAACTTGCCAGAACGCTCGAATTAGAGGGTTATCTAGCTGTGCTCGCTTACAACATACGCCTAACTCAAATGGCTTGATAGGTTCTATCTTTAAGCGGCTAACTTTATCTCTTACTGGACTGTTGTTTATGACCACATCAGGTGCGATGCCAACTCCACATCCTAGTGCCACCATACTTACAATCGCCTCATGGCCAGAAACTTGCGCGTATATGTTGGGTTTTATCTTCATCTTTTTAAACCATGCATTGGCTCGTTCACGCGCTGTTCCTGCTTCTGGGATGATAAAGGGCACTTCATTCCAGTTTGGCTTATCGGATTGCAGTTGTTGGCTAAAGCTACTCACACCAGATGGAATGATGACTGACAGTGGAATATCGCTGATGGTTTCGAATTCTAACCTTGAAGGAAGGATGTCTGGCTTTGCTGAAATCGCGATATCCGCTTCATCGTTTAAGATCTTGTCGATGGATTGAGCTGGATCACCAGTAGAGAGCTTAAATTCAATATACGGATGAATAGCCCTAAATTCGGTTATGAGTTCAGGTAGGTGACTGTAGCTAGCCGTTACTGAACAAAATATACGGATCTCACCTTTAAGTTCTTGCTCTCCGCCCTTCAGGTGAAGGTTATATTGCTGCCACTCTCCCACGATGCTCAATGCTACAGGCAATAGGTGTTTTCCTGCTGGGGTAAGATCAACACTGCGGTTGTCTCTGATTAGCAGTTCTTGTCCTGTTTCCTCTTCAAGCTTTTGTATCTGACGGCTCAGCGCTGAAGGACTGACGTGCATAGCAGCAGCGGTTTTGCTGAAACTCTTGCTGTCGCATAAATGTATAAATAATTGTAGAGATTTTATGTTCATGTTCTGCGATCGTTTCCATGTTGCATTTATTGCAATAACTAATTGTGAATATATCACTTTCAGCAACGGAGTGTCTGTTTTAGTATGAAGTCATTCGATAGAGAGATATCGACCTTACGGACTTATTTTTAAAGGAGTGCCCTAGAATGGCTAACTATTTCAATACATTAAACCTTCGTGAACAACTAGACCAATTAGGTCGTTGCCGCTTTATGGATCGTGAAGAATTCGCGACAGAAGCTGAATACCTTGAAGGTAAGAAAATCGTAATTGTTGGTTGTGGTGCTCAAGGCCTAAACCAAGGTCTAAATATGCGTGATTCTGGTCTAGACGTATCTTACGCTCTACGCCAAGCGGCAATTGATGAAAAGCGTCAATCATTCAAAAATGCTGATGAAAACGGCTTTGTTGTGGGTAGCTACGAAACGCTAATCCCTCAAGCAGACCTAGTAATCAACCTTACTCCTGATAAGCAACACACAAACGTTGTTGAAACAGTAATGCCTCTAATGAAGCAAGGCGCTGCTCTTGGTTACTCTCACGGCTTCAACGTTGTGGAAGAAGGCATGCAATTACGTGCTGACCTTACTGTAGTAATGGTTGCACCTAAGTGTCCAGGCTCTGAAGTTCGCGAAGAGTACAAACGTGGCTTCGGTGTACCAACACTTATCGCTGTTCACCCAGAAAACGACCCTAAAGGCGAAGGTTGGGATATCGCTAAAGCTTGGGCTGCAGGTACTGGTGGTCACCGTGCAGGTTGCCTAGAGTCTTCTTTCGTAGCAGAAGTTAAATCTGACCTGATGGGTGAGCAAACTATCCTTTGTGGCATGCTACAAGCGGGTTCTATCGTATCTTACGAGAAGATGATTGCTGATGGCATCGAACCTGGCTACGCAGGCAAGCTTCTACAATACGGTTGGGAAACGATTACTGAAGCACTTAAGTTTGGTGGCGTAACTCACATGATGGATCGCCTATCTAACCCGGCTAAAGTTAAAGCGTTTGAGCTTTCTGAAGAGCTTAAAGACCTAATGCGTCCGCTTTACAACAAGCACATGGATGACATCATCTCTGGTCACTTCTCTAGCACAATGATGGCTGACTGGGCGAACGATGACGTGAACCTACTAGGCTGGCGTGAAGAGACAGGCGAAACTGCATTCGAAAACTACCCAGCTTCTGACGTAGAAATCTCAGAGCAAGAGTACTTCGACAACGGTATCCTAATGGTTGCTATGGTTCGTGCCGGTGTTGAGCTAGCATTCGAAGCTATGACGGCATCAGGCATCATTGATGAGTCTGCTTACTACGAATCTCTACATGAGCTTCCACTAATCGCAAACACAGTTGCTCGTAAGCGTCTTTACGAAATGAACGTTGTAATCTCTGATACTGCTGAGTACGGTAACTACCTATTCGCTAACGTAGCAACACCGCTACTACGTGAGAAGTTCATGCCTTCAGTAGCAACGGACGTCATCGGCCGTGGTCTAGGTGAGACATCTAACCAAGTTGATAACGCTAAGCTAATTGAAGTAAACGAAGCTATCCGTAACCACCCTGTAGAATACATTGGTGAAGAGCTACGTAGCTACATGAGCGACATGAAGCGTATCGCTGTTGGCGGTTAATCTTCCAGTTCATCACTGAATAAAAATAGCCCTGAACATTTGTTCGGGGCTTTTTTATGCTTGCAACTATTTTACCGGTGAAGGCTTGATAGATTGAGGAAAAAATAAAGGCTTACCCGAAGGTAAGCCTTTATTCGAACTTGAACTGATTGAAAAAAAATGACTATTTGTCTGAAAGCTTTGCTTCTAGTTCAGCCAGTTTTTGTTCCATTTCAGTGAGCTTCTGGCGAGTGCGAAGCAGTACTTGTGTTTGAACATCAAACTCTTCACGGCTCACAACGTCTAGCTTGTTGAGTTGGCCTTGGATAACTTGGCGAACTTTTTGGTCTACGTCTGAACCAAGCTCTTTTACTGGTTGAGGCATAGAATCGTGGATCTGCTTAGCAATTTGCTCTAGTTTTTTTGGATCAAACATATCAATTAAAACTCCTGAATATTTATCACTATTCTATTTAATCACATCAAAGATGTCGCCTATGGCGTACAAAAAAAAGGCCACCGAAGTAGCCTTTTTATTGTTAATACGACAGGGAAATTACTTATTGTTAGCTAATTCTCTGTGCGCCGCTTTTGCTTCATCAACACGGGCCAGCTTCTCGAGATCTTTATCTTCGAGGAAAACTGGAATTGGTTTATGTTTTTCGGCTAAGTAGCTATAAATAACCGGCAGAACAAACAGCGTAAACAGCGTACCAATCGCCAGACCAGCAACGATAACAATACCGATACTAAAGCGCTGAGCTGCACCTGCACCCGTGGCGTACATCAATGGGATCAGGCCTGCAATCATCGCCGCTGTTGTCATTAGGATTGGACGTAGACGTACCCTTGCCGCCTCCATAACCGCCTCTTTGCGTGATAATTTATTATGCAGCTGCTCTTCTTTTGCTACCTCACAGATCAAGATACCGTGCTTGGTAATCAGACCAACCAAGGTAATCAGCCCCACTTGCGAGTAGATGTTCATCGTCGCTGCGCCCCAAGCGAGCGCAATCAATGCACCACATATTGCGAGTGGCACCGACACCATGATAACCAATGGATCTTTTAACGACTCAAATTGAATCGCCAGAACCAAGAAGATGATCGCCAGTGCTAAACCGAACGTCACATACAGTGCGCTGCCTTCTGTTACAAACTGACGCGACTCACCCATGTAGTCATGGTTATAGCCTGCAGGTAATTTGGTTTGGGCAATGTTTTCAAACCAGTTTACCGCATCACCCATCGCCGCGCCCGGCATAGGAACCGCACCGACCGTCGCTGAGTTCAACTGGTTGAAGTGAGGAAGAGAGCGAGGCTCTGCCACCACATCAATTGTTACCAAGCTACCGAGAGGAACAGCATCACCATTGCTGGCTCGAACGTAGTAATGATTCATTGACTCTGGGTTTAAGCGGAACTTACGCTCAACCTGAGGGATCACTTCATAAGAACGACCGTTGAGGTCAATACGGTTAACGTAACCATCCGACATCATGGTGCTTAGGGTGACACCGATATCTTGCATCGTTACCCCATAAGCGCCCGCCATATCTTTATCAATTTGAATCTTCATCGTTGCTGAATCGTAGTTCAAATCAAGGTCAGAGTAGACAAAGAGAGGGCTATCTTTCACATCCGTTAAAATATCGGTTGCGATAGCGAATAAGCTCTCAAAGCTGCTTGGTGTGGTAATCACAAACTGGAGTGGTAGACCAGAACCGGCACCCGGCAACTCTGGCATTTGGAACGCGGTTACTGCCATGCCTGGGATATCTTGTAGCAATCCACTGATACGGTTCGTTACCTCAGATTGGCTAGCCGTGCGCTCACTCCATGGCACCATTGAGGCAATACCAAATGCTTGGTTTGAGTTTGGTACACCAGTGAAGGATTGAGCGTATTGGATTTCAGGCTGGGTCACCAAGATACCGCTCACGTCATCCATCGTGTTACTTAGGTAGTCTAGGTTAGCCGTTGATTGACCAGTACCAATCATCATCACCACCCCTTTATCTTCTGCAGGGGCAAGTTCACTTGGGATGAATTTAAACAGCATCGGCAAGCTTAAAAATACAATGACCGCAAAGCCAATGATAACCGGACGATGATCCATGATCGCATGCAGCATCTTAGAGTAACGGCCTGTCATACGATCAAGTACGCTGTGTACCTTCAGTTCAAACTTACTCGGCTGTGCATTTTCTTTTAGCAGCTTTGAACACATCATTGGAGACAGTGTTAAAGCGATGATTCCAGAAACAAATACCGCGCCAGCGAGGGTTAATGCGAACTCTTTAAACAGCGAGCCTGTGATACCACCCATCATTGCGATAGGGGCATAAACCGCGCCCAATGTCAGTGTCATTGCAATAACCGGTACTGCAATTTCACGGGTACCAATGATGGCAGCCCTGAAAGGAGATTCCCCCAATTTGACGTGTCGATCGACGTTTTCCAGTACTACGATTGCATCATCAACCACTAGACCGATTGCTAATACCATCGCCAGTAGCGTCATTAAGTTCCATGAGAAACCCATGACTTGCATCACCATCGCAACACCAACCAGCGATAAAGGGATGGTTACGATAGGAATGATAACCGCACGCAATGAGCCTAAGAATAGCGTGATAACCACTAATACAATCAGCGCGGCTTCAACAATCGTGTGTATAACCTCTTGAATGGATTCATTAATCGCAATGGTTGAGTCATACATGATATTCATGCTGATATTGCTTGGTAGGTTTCGCTCCAACTCAGGATACAGCTGCATAACATCAGCAGCAATGTTGATCGGGTTAGCACTTGGCGCTGCATTGATGGCGGTTACAACCGTTTGTTTGCCATTAGCACTTGCGCGAACCACATCGTGGCTTTTTTCTAGTGAAACCTTAGCAATATCACCTAAGCGAACAATAGAACCGCCATTTTGACTGGTTTTGACCACCAACCTTTCTAATTCATCGGTATTGGTTACTTGGGTATTGGCACTGCCGTTGTACAGCATAAACTCACCAATTGCTTGGCCAGTTGCTGATTGGTAGTTGTTTGCATTAAGCACCGTCATCACGTCAGTGGCTGTCAGGTTTAATGCTGCCATTTTGGAAGGATCAAGCCATACACGTAATGCGTATTTGATCCCGCCGTACAAGTCGACCTTTGATACGCCATTAACGGTAAACAGTTGTGGGTTAACCACTCGCTCAAGGTAGTCGGTAATTTGGCTTGCAGAGAGTTCATCACTCGTAAAACCAATGTAGAGTACCGCCGTTGTTGAACCGGTAGACATAGTTACGGTTGGATCTTCGGCTTCTTTAGGAAGCTGAGAACGTACCGAGTTAGTCTTGGCCAGTATGTCAGACAGTGCGGCATTCGGGTCGGTATTGAGCTTCATATTGACCGTAATAGTCGAGCTACCGAGTACGGACTGCGACGTCATATAATCAATATTATCGGCTTGAGCGATCGCTTGTTCTAATGGCTGAGTTATAAAGCCTTGGATCAGATCGGCACTGGCACCGTAATAGCTCGTCGTGACCGTCACGATCGTATTTGTCATGTCTGGGTATTCACGAACCTGCATTTTGAAGATTGCTTGGAAGCCAAGCAATGCGATCAAAAAGCTGATTGAAATAGCCAGAACTGGACGTTTAATAAAAACATCAGTAAAGCGCATGATTCCTCCAATTACAGCATTGGTGTTTCAGCTGGCGGCGTCGTTGCATCACTTTCTACAACTCGAACTTTAGCATTGTTACTTAAACGAACTTGGCCCGTTGTCACGACAACATCGCCAGGCTCTACGCCTTCCAGTATGTGAGCAATACTTTCTGTACGTTCACCTACTTTCACCACTTGTTGTTTCACACGCTGCACACCATCTTCTTCACGTAAAATATAAACATTGTCACCGTAAAGTGTGAAAGTGATGGCCGTCTGAGGCAGTGTCACTTGGTTTGCTAGTTTAGGTAGAATGATGTTAGCGCGCGCAAACATACCGCTACGTAACTTACCATCGTTGTTTGGGATATCGGCTTGTACTTGGATAAGACCACTTTGGATGCTAACCGCAGGCTCAATGGCACTAATAGAACCTTTAAACGGTTTTTCTGGGTATGCATCAACGAAGATGTCGATCGCCTGACCAACCTCAATACGAGAGATGTCATTTTGAGAAATAGTGAAGCGTAGGCGCATAACACTGGTGTCTTCTAGGCGAACGATGTCAGTGCCAGATTGTAGGTATTGGCCTAGATACACATTACGAATACCGACAGTGCCGTCAAACGGAGCGCGGATCTCGCGACGGGCAATCGATGCTTTAAGGCTTTCAATATCAGCCGCTAACGATAAGAAATTAGCTTCTGCTTCATCGAAGGCTTCCTTAGAGATAGAGCCTTTCTTGAATAGCCCTTGGTAGCGCTTGTATTTAGCTTCAGCAGCCGGTAAGCGTGCCTCAGAGCTTTTTAGATTGGCTTTCTCTACATCAGAATCAAGGCGGATCAGTTGTTGGTCATTTTTAACCTCAGTACCTGATTCGAAAGAAATTTGATCGATAACACCGCTGGTTTCGTTCGCTAGTGTCACACCTTGGTTAGGTTCGATGAAGCCGATAGCTTCAATCACTGGAACCCAGTCGATCGGCTGAACTTCAGTTACCGTTACTGGAAACTCTGGTTCAGGGCGGTTGGCCATATACTCAGCAATTTTTTGTTGTTTGAACATGTTAAACCCAATAACGCTGCCGAAAAGTAGTACAGCGATGAGTAACATGAAGAAAGTCCACTTTTTCATTATGGTCAAAACTCCGATCTAGTGTTTAATTATTGCGTCCCAACTGGCTTCGATTGCAGATTCTAGTTCTGCCTCATCAAGTTGGTAAAATCCTAAAGAATGCTTGCGTGCTAGAGAAACACTAGCCGCCAAGCTCAATCCACCTAATACTTCATTGTTAAGTGGTTTAAACAATCCTTGTTCTTTCCCCTCATTAAATAGCAGCTCAACTTGGGCAAACATTTTACGTTCTAGTTCCCTGAAGTTTAGGCTATTTGTGATGGGTAGAGAGTCATACTGAACCCGATTTTTTATTGCGGCTAAATTCGTTCCTGCTAAGTTCCATATGTTCAACCACATAGTACGGTAGCGTTGTTTAATTGGATCCGAATCATTAACCCCTTGTTGAACAGCATCAGCTACTCTTTGAGTCACGAGCATTCGAACATCTTCTATCAAATGCTCTTTATCATCGAAGTAGCGATAGATAGTGCCTGCAGCCACTCCCGCTTCTTTGGCTAATTTTTGCATTGAAAGGCCTTGGAAACCGACCTCTGCAATTAGCTTTTCAGCTGCAGAAAGTATTTGCTGGCGTTTATCCCGAGGTGCATGAGTTGTCATATTTCAACCACCAATGAATGAACGTTCATTCATTATAGCCTAATAACCACACACATGTGCAACAAAGTTTTACATAATCAGCGTAAAAATCTTGTATAAGAGAACGTAGCATTCGTGCTGTTGCAGCATTATTATAGGCGCGCAATTGAATTCGCCCCTCTAGACCAAACTGAGAATCAAATGAAACTGAACCCAAGACAAGATGAAGCCGTGAAATATGTTTCGGGCCCCTGCTTAGTATTAGCGGGCGCTGGATCCGGTAAAACACGTGTTATCACCAATAAAATTGCTTATCTGGTTCAGGAATGTGGCTATAAGGCGCGTAATATTGCGGCGGTGACCTTTACTAATAAAGCGGCACGCGAGATGAAAGAGCGTGTTGGGCAAACTCTAGGTAAGGGCGAATCGAAAGGGCTGATTGTTTCGACTTTTCATACCATGGGCTTAACCATCATTCGCCGTGAATACAAAGCGCTGGGTTTGAAAGCGGGTTTCTCTCTGTTTGATGACCAAGACCAGTTAGCTTTGTTAAAAGAGTTAACAGAGAGACAGATCGATGGTGATAAGGATTTGCTACGCGCTTTAATGGGCACCATTTCGAATTGGAAAAATGACATGCTGACGCCAGATCAGGCGAAAGCACGTGCTCAAGGCGAACAAGAGCAGTTGTTTGCATTCTGTTTTGAGATGTACCAGAAACAGATGAAGGCATACAACGCACTCGATTTTGATGATCTGATCGCGATGCCTGTATTACTACTGAAAACCAATCAAGAGGTGCGTGAGCGCTGGCAGTCGCGTATCCGCTATTTACTGGTCGATGAATACCAAGATACCAACACCAGCCAATATGAGTTGGTTCGTTTACTGGTGGGAGAGCGTGGTCGCTTGACGGTAGTAGGTGACGATGACCAATCTATCTATTCATGGCGTGGTGCAAAACCGCAAAACTTGGTGTTGCTGGGTGAGGACTATCCAAATCTTCGCTTGATCAAACTCGAGCAAAACTATCGCTCAACCAGCCGAATATTACGTGCGGCGAACATCTTGATCGCCAACAACCCACACGTTTATGAAAAGTCACTATTCTCAGAGATCCCAGACGGTGAAAAGCTCAAGGTACTGAATGCTAAGAATGAAGAGCATGAAGCAGAGCGTATTACCGGCGAGATCATCGCCCACAAGTTTTTGAACCGTACTGAATACAAAGATTACGCAGTGCTTTACCGTGGTAACCACCAATCACGCTTGATTGAAAAAGCGCTGATGCAGAACCGTGTGCCTTACAAGATCTCTGGCGGTACCTCTTTCTTCGCGAGAGCCGAGATTAAAGACATCATGGCTTACCTGCGTGTGTTGGTGAACCCTGATGATGACAACGCCTTCCTACGTATTGTAAACACACCGCGCCGAGAGATTGGTCCGGTGACGCTTGAGAAGTTAGGCAGCTACGCCAATATGCGTGGCAAGAGCTTGTTTGAAGCCAGCTTTGAGATGGGCTTAGAGCAGACACTGACGGGGCGTGGTTTAGAAAATTTGCGCCGCTTCGGTGACTGGATTGTTCGTATCTCAGACAATGCCGAGCGTGGTAATACGGTTGAAGCCGTTCGTTCTTTGGTTCGTGACATCAACTACGAAGATTGGTTGTACGAAACCTCAGCGAGCCCGAAAGCCGCTGAAATGCGAATGAAGAACGTCTCTGATCTGTATAGCTGGATTGTGGCCGATCTTGAGGGTGACAACTACGATAAAGAAGAGAAAACCCTGCGCGAGGTGGTTCAACGTTTAACGCTGCGCGATATGATGGAGCGTGGTGAGGATGATGACGATGCAGATCAAGTCCAATTAATGACATTGCATGCATCGAAAGGTCTAGAGTTCCCATATGTATTCTTGATGGGTGCAGAAGAGGGCATCTTGCCGCACCAAACCAGTGTCGATGAAGGCAACGTAGAAGAAGAACGTCGTCTTATGTATGTGGGGATTACTCGAGCGCAGAAAGAGCTGACTTTTACTAAGTGTCGTGAACGTCGTCAATATGGTGAATTAATAAAGCCAACACAAAGCCGCTTCCTCGATGAGCTGCCGCACGATGATGTGGAGTGGGAAAGCGTTAAGAAGCCTCAATCCGCTGAAGAAAGAATGGAAAAAGGGCAGGCGCACATTGCGAATATTCGAGCGATGTTCAACAAGAAGTAATGCCCTACTTTAATCGCACTATATAGAAGCCAATAAAAAAGGTGACCATGAGGTCACCTTTTCTGAATCTGGCATTTTTAATTACAGACCGGCAATCATGTGCTCGATAGCATCTTTGATTTCGTCGTCTGAACAATCCATACATGAACCTTTCGCTGGCATCGCATTGAAGCCGTTGATTGCGTGGTCAGCTAGAATGTCGCGACCTTGAGCAATGCGAGGACCCCAGTCACCAGCATCACCTGTTTTAGGTGCGCCACTTACGCCAGATGCGTGACAAGCGATACAAAAGGTACCGTAAACTGCTGCGCCATCACGAGGGCCTGTTGGTTCTGCGGCTACTGGCTCGCTGCCGACTAGGTAAACTTGGCCAACTGGTTTGATGCGTTCAGCAATTGCATCGTGCTCCGCTTCGCTTAGGCCTGCAGCCATTGCGCCAGTTGAAAAGGTTAAAACTGCGATGACAACGCTTAAAATTCGACGAGACATATCCATTAAACTCACTTTACATTCCCAAGGTAAGTACATGCTTACCAATTTATAGTGTTGGAAGGGTGTTTTGGCTTTAACCAGCAAAGAGCAACTGTTAAACCAATGTAAACAATGGGTGATTATATCCCGATAAGTTGTTGCAATAAACAACAACTTATAAGCTGTGGCGGGTTGTAGTACTCAAATAAGGGGTTTATCACATATTAACTGTCGAAAAAGAGACCAAACAGAAAAAAAAGTTAAAAAAGTACTAGACGGCATTGGGTGATATACGTATTATTCCACTCCGCCGACAGGGCATGCGCCTGTAGCTCAGCTGGATAGAGCGTTGGCCTCCGGAGCCAAAGGCCGAAGGTTCGAATCCTTTCAGGCGCGCCATCCGGTCTCTTACTTCGGTAAGTGAGAAATTGGCAAAAAGAAATAATGGTGGCTATAGCTCAGTTGGTAGAGCCCTGGATTGTGATTCCGGTGGTCGCGAGTTCGAATCTCGTTAGCCACCCCATTCTTTCTTTACAAAATATCGGTAGCTTCGGCTTCCAGTGTTGATTCATTATTCCCAAGAGTCGATACAAAACTAGTCGGTGAATAGCGCAGCTTGGTAGCGCATCTGGTTTGGGACCAGAGGGTCGGGGGTTCGAATCCCTCTTCACCGACCACTATTTCAATAATCGCTTTTAAGCGGTTATATAAAAAATTAGTGGTGGCTATAGCTCAGTTGGTAGAGCCCTGGATTGTGATTCCGGTGGTCGCGAGTTCGAATCTCGTTAGCCACCCCATTAATTTTGGTAGCTTCTTTGAAGTTCCCAGTTTGAGAAATCAAACGAAACGTCTCGGTGAATAGCGCAGCTTGGTAGCGCATCTGGTTTGGGACCAGAGGGTCGGGGGTTCGAATCCCTCTTCACCGACCACCTTAAGAAGCCCTAGTCGAAAGACTAGGGCTTTTTTACATCTGAAACTTAGATAACTTGAACAGAGTGGGGTTCGCCTGATGTTCAAAGAATGTCTCTTCACTGATCACTTAAGAAGCCTCAACTAGCCGTCCGCGTCAGAAATGACGGGGCTTCTTACATCTATCTCCCCTTCTTATATAAGACAGATTCCTAACGATCTGCTTGATAATGGTGCTGCTACAGAGTTGCTTTCTTTATCAAATGTACAGTTCTATATCTAATTTTATATAAATGGAGTGCTCAATAATTCGACATATTAATGGGTTTGGTCTAAAGACTTTTATGAAAAGTGAAACCTGACCCTAAATTTGCTCACTAAGGCCTGAATTTGACAGCTTTGTACGCATTTGGTCGTTCAAAAACTCCTCTGATTTATTAGGCCTTTCGTTTGTCTGTTTTGTATTTACCAAAATAATACAGATGGTTAAATGTATGGCTAATTAACGTTTATCTGGTTGTTTTATTTGTTCAAATTAACAAAATTAGCGTTTGTTTCTATAGTGTTAATTGTTTTTTGGAATAATTATTTGTTTTTAGTGACTGGTAGTGAGATCTGCTTTGAAGCACGGCTTTAACTCTACAAGTAAGTAGTGGTAAGGAGTTTGTGAGTATTTCTTGCCGATAATATAATGTTGATTTTTCTTACTATATGCTCTTCTGGTGAATAGTTATGTGGCACTTTTGCTTGCTAAGCGTTTAATGTCGACTTTTTATCCTATTTTTGTTGCTTTTCTGTGAATTATTTGCCAAATTGTCAACCGTATAAAATATCAGAACAATATTCTGGTAAGAATGGATTCAATTTTGCAGACAGGGCAGAAAGCTGCCAAAGCAGTAGAGGTCTGGTAATGTCACTTTTAGAAGTAAAAAATCTTCGTATCGAATACCCATCTCGTCATGGAGTTCACGCCGCAGTTAAATCACTTTCGTTCAACATTGAACGTGGTGAGATTGTTGGTGTTGTAGGCGAGTCTGGTGCAGGTAAATCAACAGTAGGTAATGCTGTGATCGATTTGCTGAGCCCTCCTGGCCGCATTGCTAGCGGCGAGGTATTTCTGGATGGCGAAAAAGTCTCTGGTTTATCTCCTGAACAGATGCGTTCTGTTCGCGGCTCAAAGATTGGTTTTATCTTCCAAGACCCAATGACTTCTCTTAACCCTCTATTCACAGTAGAACAGCAGTTAAAAGAGACGATTCATGCCAACATGAAGGTTTCGGATCAAGAAGCCTACCAGCGCTCATTAGACTTGATGAACCAAGTGGGTATCCCACAACCAGAAAACCGTTTAAAGCAGTACCCTCACCAATTCTCTGGCGGTATGCGTCAGCGTGTGGTTATCGCGATCGCATTGGCAGGTGAACCTGACCTAATCATCGCAGATGAACCAACAACAGCACTGGATGTTTCTATCCAAGACCAGATCTTGGGTTTGATTCGCGACCTATGTATTAAGAAGAACGTAGGTTGCATGTTGGTCACGCACGACATGGGCGTGGTATCTAACGTTACCGACCGCGTAGCCGTTATGTATCGTGGTGACTTAGTTGAGTTTGGCCCAACAGCGAAAGTTCTGGGTACTCCTGAGCACCCATATACACACAGTCTTATCTCTGCGGTTCCTCGTTCGGATCGCAAACTCGATCGTTTCCCTCTTGTTAGCTACATCGAAGAAGCACAAGAGATGGAACCATTGGATGTGAAGAACCACTGGTTAGGTCAAAGCCAAGATCACCGTGATTACACTGGCCCTCTGTTGAACGTTGAGAACGTAAACTTACGCTTTACTACCAAAGATTCTTTCTTTGAGAGCCGTCGTGAGTACGTTCAAGCATCAAACAACGTGAGCTTTGAAGTGCATGAAGGTGAGACGTTTGGTTTAGTAGGTGAATCAGGTTCAGGTAAATCAACGATTGCTCGTGTGATTGCTGGCTTGTACGCACCAAACTCAGGCAAGGTAACGTTTGAAGGCGTTGATCTTACTGGTCTGAAATCTGAAAAAGAACGTCGCCCTATGCGTCGTCAAATGCAGATGGTTTTCCAAAACCCTTACACATCAATGAACCCTCGAATGAAGATATTCGACATCATTGCTGAACCTATCCGATTCCATAAGCTTACTCGCAACGAAAATGAAACTCGTCAGATCGTGAACGACCTGCTAGAGCACGTGGGTTTAGGCAAAATGGCTGGGGTGAAGTACCCACACGAATTCTCAGGTGGTCAACGTCAGCGTATTTCTATCGCTCGCGCTTTGGCGACTCGCCCACGTCTTTTGATTTGTGATGAACCAACATCGGCACTGGACGTGTCGGTACAGGCTCAGATTCTTAACCTACTAAAAGACTTACAAGACGAGCTAAACCTAACCATGCTGTTCATCAGTCACGATCTACCGGTTATTCGCCAAATGTGTGACCGTGTTGGTGTGATGCAGATGGGGACATTATTGGAGGTTGCGCCAACGGAGCAGCTGTTCCAATCACCTCAGCATGAATACAGCAAACAACTGATTTCTTTAATGCCTGAATTTACAGGCTTAAGAGAAGAAAAAGCAGTGGCACAAGCCGCGGTATAAAAATCAGCAGGCTGGAGTTTAGCTTGCTAACAACAATAAACAGACGCAAATACAACAACTAGGGATCTGGATTCCCGCATGAAGGAGTTATGCAATGAAAACCATGAAAACCATGAAAAGCAAATTAGCAGTAGCTTTAATGGCAGCTGGCCTAAGCTTTAGTGCAGCAGCAGCAGATATTACCGTTGGCTACGCAGCTGACCCAGTATCACTTGACCCGCACGAGCAGCTGTCTGGTGGCACACTGCAAATGTCTCACATGGTGTTTGACCCTCTAGTACGTTTCACTCAAGAGATGGATTTTGAAGGCCGCCTAGCATCTAGCTGGGAGCGTGTTGATGAAACGACTTTCCGCTTCAACCTACGTAAAGGTGTGAAATTCCACTCTGGTAACGAACTGACTGCTGATGATGTTGTGTGGACTTTTGAACGTCTACAAGCTTCTCCAGACTTTAAGTCTATCTTCACGCCATACGAAAAAATGGTAAAAGTGGATGACTACACAGTTGAGCTAGTATCAAAAGCGGCTTACCCACTAGTACTACAAACAGCAACTTACATCTTCCCAATGGACAGCAAGTTCTACTCTGGCCAAACAGCGGAAGGTAAAGACAAGTCTGAGCTAGTTAAGCACGGTAACTCGTTTGCTTCGACTAACGTTTCAGGTACTGGTCCATTTATCGTAACGCAGCGTGAGCAAGGCGTTAAAGTAACGTTCGAGCGTTTCAACGATTACTGGGACACAGAAACTGAAGGCAACGTAGACAAGCTAACACTTGTGCCAATCAAAGAAGACGCGACACGTGTTGCAGCACTTCTTTCTGGCGACGTTGATATGATTCACCCAGTAGCACCAAACGATCACAAGCGTGTTAAAAACGCTAAGAACATCGATCTAGTGACGCTACCTGGTACTCGTATCATCACGTTCCAAATGAACCAAAACAGCAACGAAGCACTTAAAGATGTTCGCGTTCGTCAGGCGATTGTTCACGCAATCAACAACGAAGGTATCGTTAAGAAGATCATGAAAGGCTTCGCAACAGCAGCTGGTCAGCAAAGCCCAACAGGCTATGCGGGTCACAACGAAGACCTAGTTCCTCGTTACGATCTGAAAAAAGCGAAAGAGCTGATGAAAGAAGCGGGCTACGAAGATGGCTTTACGCTAACTATGATGGCTCCAAACAACCGTTACGTGAACGATGCGAAAGTAGCGCAAGCGTCTGCGGCAATGCTGTCTAAGATTGGTATCAAAGTTGATCTTAAAACTATGCCTAAAGCACAGTACTGGCCTGAGTTTGACCTATGTTCAGCAGACATGATGATGATCGGCTGGCACTCAGATACAGAAGATTCAGCTAACTTCAACGAGTTCCTAACTATGACTCGTAACGAAGAGACTGGCCGTGGTCAATACAACTGTTCTGGCTACTCAAACCCAGAAATGGATGCGATCGTAGAAGCTTCTAACACTGAAACTGACCCAGTTAAGCGTGCTGAAATGCTGAAAGGCGTTGAAGCAACACTTTACAACGACGCAGCATTCGTACCGCTACACTGGCAAAGTGAAGCGTGGGGCGCGAAGTCTAACGTTGGTGCAGCAGACGTAGTAAACCCAATGGTTATGCCTTACTTCGGCGACCTAGTTGTAAAATAATCTAGCTTGCTAGAATCGAGAGCCTGAAGCTTTTCAGGCTCTCAAATTATTAAGATATAGATTTAAGTTTCGGTATTTGGTCTTCCTTCAGTCTGGCTAAATACCTTTTTTAAGACTGAATTTTGTTATCTAGTCGCGGATTTCGACTAGATAGTCATGGATAGATAAGGGGCAAGGAATGGTTACGTTTCTGGTCAAGCGCCTGTTTCAGGCACTGATAGTGATGTTTGTGATCAGTTTGGTGGCGTTTGCCATTCAGGATAACCTGGGCGACCCGTTGCGTGAGTTAGTCGGTCAATCTGTTTCAGAATCGGAGCGTCAAGCGCTGCGTGATGAACTCGGCTTAAATGATCCCTTCATTACAAAATACACTCGCTTTGTGGGCGCAGCTCTACAAGGTGATCTTGGTACTTCATATTTCTTTAAACGCCCAGCTGTGGACGTAATCTTAGATAAACTAGTCGCAACGCTTGAGCTTGTGTTCGGCGCTTCTCTGATCATTGTTTGTCTGTCGATTCCACTTGGCGTTTATTCTGCAATACACCCAAAAAGCTTCTTCACTAAACTGGTGATGGCGGGCAGTAGTATCGGCATTTCTGTGCCTGTTTTCTTAACCGCAATCATGTTGATGTATGTATTCTCTATTGAGTTAGGTTGGCTGCCGTCGTTTGGACGTGGTGAGACCGCAAACTGGTTTGGTTGGGAGTCTGGTTTCTTAACGATAGATGGCCTTGCACACTTAGTGCTGCCGAGTATTGCTCTAGCATCTATCATGCTGCCTCTGTTCATTCGTCTAGTACGCTCTGAAATGCTAGAGGTTCTTAGCTCTGAATATATCAAGTTTGGTAAAGCAAAAGGCCTAGCGCTGAACAAGATTTACTACCAACACGCTTTGAAAAACACAATGCTGCCAGTACTAACGGTAGGCGGTGTTCAAATCGGTACTATGGTGGCTTACACCATTCTTACTGAAACTGTATTCCAGTGGCCGGGTACCGGCTTCCTATTCCTTGAAGCGATTAACCGAGTGGATACACCACTGATTACCGCATACGTTATCTTCGTTGGCCTGATCTTCGTAGTAACTAACACCATTGTTGACTTGCTATACGGCATCATTAACCCAACAGTGAACATCACAGGGAAAGGAGCATAATCATGGAACAAACAACAACAGCTCCATCTCGTTGGGAGCGATTCAAGCAGTCAGACATTCTGTACTACTTCTTACGTGACAAAGTGGCAATGGTGAGCTTCGCTATCTTTGCAGCTTTCCTTGTTATGGCATTAGCGGCACCGATTCTAGCGCCAACAGACCCGTATGACGTGACGTCTATCGACATCATGGATTCTGAGTTGCCACCATCTTGGATGGAAGACGGCGAAGAACGCTTCCTACTGGGTACTGATGAGCAGGGTCGTGATATCTTATCTACGATGCTTTACGGCTCGCGTCTGTCATTGACGATCGGTTTCCTAGCGGTAGGTCTTCAGCTGACTCTCGGTATCATCATTGGCCTGTCTGCAGGTTACTTCGGTGGTCGTATTGATAGCTTCTTGATGCGTTTTGCCGATGTTCAGCTTTCGTTCTCAACCATGATGGTTGCGATCATTGTCTCGGCCATCTTTAAGGCGAGTTTCGGTAGTGACTTCTACGCGCAATATGCGGTTGTTATGCTGGTGGTGATCATCGGTATTGCTGAATGGCCGCAGTATGCTCGTACGATTCGTGCATCGGTATTGGCAGAGAAGAAGAAAGAGTACGTAGAAGCGGCACGTGTGATGGGCTTTAGAGCGCCTCGCATCATGTTCCGCCATATTCTGCCTAACTGTTTATCACCGATTTTGGTTATCTCTACGGTACAGGTGGCAAATGCCATCATGTCAGAAGCGGCACTTTCTTTCCTAGGTTTAGGTCTTCCGGTAGACCAACCATCACTCGGTGCCCTGATCAGTACTGGTTTTAACTACATTTTCTCAGGAGCATGGTGGATCACAGCATTCCCAGGTGTGCTTTTGGTAACATTGGTTCTCGTTATTAACCTATTAGGCGACTGGTTACGTGACGTGTTTAACCCGAAAATTTATAAAGGGTGATAGCCCGGTTTGATTTTTAGTAAAAAAAGTCACTAAATTAAGAGCCGTAAGCAATTACGGCTCTTTTTTTGCTTAATGGATCTGGAACTTAGTATTATTGACAGTGTCAATAATAGTTAAAATGGAATTCATGTTTTATCGACATAGATTCGGTAATAATTAGCCCGCAAGGGTTTAAGTGGTGGTTATGAAATTGACAATGAATGCTGTATGTCGTGCTGTGACGAGAAATTATCGTATGGGACTTATCGCTGCATCTCTTTTGGTATCGAGCCAAGTGAATGCAGAGTCGGTTCTATGTGATGCAACTCAGGCAAGCACCAACCAATTACCACAGCTAGAGCAATCATGTCCGATCGGTAAGGGCGTGTGGGGCAGTAAAGCACCAAAACGTCATTCAGATAACGAACTGTTTTGGGTTCAATGTGGCCTGCTGAACAAGCCTTTGTCACTGAGCCGAGCAAAGCCTCTGTATGAGAAGATCTCGACCAACGTTTGGATGAAGCCGGAAGGCGGAGACTACCGTTGCTTAATCGGACCTTATTCTACCTTCTCTGATGCGAGAAAAGACTTAGCTCAGGTGCGTAAGGTTTCTGGTTACGGTGAAGCCTTTATTCGTATGGTCGATAAGTCGAAAACCTCATCACAGCCTATTGTGGCAAAACCAGCAGAGCCAAAAGCGGTGACGCACAAGGCTCCTGCAAAAGTAGAAGCTAAGCCTGCACCGAAACCTGTGGCTACTAAGCAAGTGGCGGCGGTAGCGAGCGCTGCAGCAATTCAGACGCTACCAAGCGGTAACGCGAGTTCAGACAATGATCTAGAGATCGAGCTTCGCGTGAAAGCAGACATTGCGGGTAGCCAATATGCTATTCCTTACCTTCTAGATCATCAACAACAGTTCTACATGGAGCAAGGTAAGCCTTGGAGCCGCCTAGATTACGATAGCGCTGAATTGGTGTGTAATCAGGTCAACATGAAGCTGATGAGTGAGAAGCAATGGCAAAGCATCTTGAGCTCAAAGGTTATGGAAAAACAGAACTGGCCAATGCATCTCCCTTATTGGGGCGCAGATAAGAAAGGTCTGTTTACCAACGGTAACGTCAACCAGTTGAAAGGTTCTTCATTGCTTAATGTGATGTGCGTTAAGTAACGACGACCGTTACCAAACCAAATAAGCCTCAGCCATTGCTGGGGCTTTGTTGTTTATACGCCTCTCTTTTTCGACATCGGTTCGACTTTTAGACACTCGTTCTTCAAGACGAATTTGATTAAAAATCGTTAAAAATTGTTCAAATAGCGCGGCTGATGCGTAGAAAACCATAACTCAAGCAATAAGGTGATTGAGATTATGAGTTTAAAAAAACGATTAGAAGACGTGGCTCCACGCTTTGAAGCCGGTGGTAAGTACGAAAAGCTCTACCCAGTGTATGAAGCTTTCGCGACAATATTCTATACACCCGGAAACGTAAACCGCGGCATAACCCATGTTCGTGACAGCATTGACCTAAAGCGCATTATGATTTTGGTGTGGTTGGCGACCTTCCCGGCAATGTTCTGGGGAATGTATAGCGTCGGACACCAAAGCGTCCTCGCATTAACCTCCAGCTATCAACTTAACGAACTTGCCTCGGTTATTGAAAGCAGCTGGCGTCTGTCGTGGGCATTTGGTGATGCGCAGTCATTGGTGGCAAGTGGCTGGGAAAGTCAGATGTTGCTTGGTGCACTCTATTTCCTACCCGTTTATGCCACGGTGTTTGTGGTAGGTGGCTTCTGGGAGGTTTTATTTGCCGTTGTACGAAAACATGAGGTGAATGAAGGTTTCTTTGTTAGCTCGGTACTATTCGCACTCATTCTTCCGCCAACCATCCCGCTTTGGCAAGCCGCTTTAGGTATCACCTTTGGTATCGTTGTCGCCAAAGAGCTGTTCGGTGGTACAGGACGAAACTTCTTGAACCCAGCCCTTGCAGGCCGCGCGTTTCTCTATTTCGCCTATCCAGCCAACATGTCGGGTGGGCTTGTGTGGGTTGCCGCTGACGGCTATTCAGGCGCGACACCGCTGAGTCAATGGTATGAAGGCGGCAGCACGTCACTCATCAATAACATGACTGGCGAGGCGATCACCTGGATGGATGCCTTTATCGGTAATATTCCAGGTTCGATGGGTGAGGTGTCGTCACTGCTGATCATGCTGACGGGGTTGATTTTGATTGTGATGAAGATAGCGTCTTGGCGCATTGTCGCCGGTGTGATTGTCGGCCTTGTCGTGACGTCGAGTTTACTGAACTGGATAGGGTCGGATACTAACTCGATGTTTTCGATGCCGTTTTACTGGCACTTTGTGTTGGGTGGTGTTGCCTTTGGTACCTTCTTCATGGCAACAGACCCTGTATCTGCCGCGTTTACCAATCAGAGTAAATGGGCCTATGGGATTTTGATCGGCGTGATGACGGTCGGTATTCGAGTGCTTAATCCAGCCTACCCAGAGGGCATTATGCTGGCTATCTTGTTCGCCAACCTGTTCGCTCCGCTATTCGACTTTGTAGTGAAAGAGCAGAACATTAAACGAAGACTTAAACGGACATCGCGCTAATCTAGGTGATTAAAAGTGAAAGTGACTCCCATAAGAAAGGCTTGCATTGATGCAAGCCTTTCAATTTTTATCGCGATTGATTTGAGGTTGATTTAACTCCACTTCAAATCAATCTCGAAAGGCTGTGTGCTACCACAATGCTCACCGCACATCTCGTCGTAGGCGCTGTTATGAACCAACATTGCTGATGCTACGCCTTGGTCGCTAAAGTGATCGCGTGCTTGGTTAATACTCAAAAACTTCATAGGGTGCTGGTGGTCATCTTTGATTAATTGTTTTTGCTCGCCAATAACTTGGTAAGCCAAGTAAATCCCGCCTTCAAATGATTCGATCAGTAGATTCATTACAAACTCCGTTGTTGTTTTGGATCGCTAAGATTTTGTTTTTGTATCTACGGGGATGGGGGCTTGAAGGTTCATCTATACTAAAAATGAAAAAAACCAGAAGCGTGCTTCTGGTTTATCTAGAGGTAAACGAATCAATTTAGCGATTAGTTGATTTTCTGCATGATGCTAGAGCTGCCGTTGCTATTACCGAAGCTGTCCATCTTACGACGAATCAGTAGGCCCTCATCCCAATCAGTGCCTGCTGGTTGGTATTCCCATTTAATGAAGTACTCATCGTTTGCGTGGCACGCTGTACCTGCTACATAGCCATCAGCGTCACAGAAGCGCACGACCGTGTTCAACTCAGTCAAGGTTGCTTTCGACTCGCGGCCCGCTTGGTTGAACCACCAGTAGTCGATAGTCGCTAATTGAGCGTAAGTATAAACAGACTCGCCCAAATCTTCCGGTGATGAAGGAGCACCATTTTGGCTTTCACACTCTGCGCCAGATATTGTGATTGCTAAGTCTGAGAAGACCATTCTCATGACTGCACTTTGTCCATCGCCACAAATCGCGGTGGTGTCCCATGTACCTGTGAAGTCGACGTAGCGCTCGGCATCTTTTGAATCAACTTCATAATAGTAACCAACGCGCTCTGTTGCACGAGATGGGTCATTGTTAGGGTCATCGCCTAGTGTTTCTTTTTTAACGATCTCGGAATAAATACCAGTCACAGGGTCAAAAGAGCCAGAGGTTGTGCTGCGAATCCATTTTGGCGTGCCGTTCTCACCATCATCCCAAACATGGTTGGCGGTGTAATGGTTTAGGTCTGATGCCTTTTCAGCATCAAACGGCATCCAGTCGATGTCCGAGTTTGTAAATTCTTCATCTGCCGTTGAAGACTGTGCTAGATCTCGAAGTCTGTATGCAAAAGGGTTGTTGAGCACAAACTGACTATCCGGTGTAAGATCGCCATTCTCATGGTCTATTTGGTTATCACCATCAATATCACAACCCTTCCTTTCTGGATCTTCTTCTTCGATCCATTGGTGCGCAGCGTTAGAAACACAGGTGAGGTACTGTTCTGCGAAGTTTTCCGACAATGAATAATCGTTCGATCCAGCCAGCATAGAGACGGAGTCAGCTGAGTTCACCTTGAATGTCATCTCGGTCATGCCACGAGTACGTTCAAACATTTCTGATTCCATAAGCTTATCAGCATGAACGTAGGTGAACTTTTCAGAGTTTTGAGTCACATCAATATAACGAACGATTTTACCTTCAGCCATAAAAGGATTAACGGTGTCTTCGCCGCGAGTCATTGAACCAAACGCATTTTGCATATGATCAAGAGCATCTTCTTCCGAAGTGATGTTTGCAGAGTCTACGCCCATTTCGTCTAAGAAGTCGATCACGCTATCACGATCATCTAAGCTTAGATCTTCCATCTTAGCTAGAGTCGTTGCATCAGGCGATCGCAGCGCATCTGGAATGGTCAGCACATCATCGGACGAACTACCAAATTCGTTATCTAAAGATTGAAGTAAAATCGCTAGGTTAACGGCACGTGCATATTTGCCCGCAGCTTCAAATGGAGTCAATACATCACGGTTGGATGCTGCGCCCACTTTTAAGCCATTTTCACCACCAATAAAGAAGGTCACTGTGTCGTTAGTTTTAGCGGTAAATTCGCCTTCGCTATTTGTAATACCGTTTAAGCCAGAACTGGTGTTGTAGTAGATACCTTCAACAGCGGCATCGATAAATTTGTTGGTTGTTGTTGATGGTTCTGTCGGTGTTGTGACACCTGAATTAGAACTGTCGCTACCACAACCTGTTAAAGCCACTGCAATCGCCGCTGCGAGAATACTCACTTTTTTCATTACTCGTATATCCTTTCTGTAATAGAGCTATTTGTTATTTTTATGCGTGTAATTTTATAGCGCGCGATTGTAGCGTGATCTTTCTTCCAAGTTAAGTGTGTAAAATGCTGTTCGGTTAATAAACATTCAAACATACGGTAAAAAACACAAAAAGCCGACAGATGTCGGCTTTTTCATAATATTTCTTTGACTTACAAAGGTTTAACGCATCGTCACAAATTCTTCGCTGCCCGTTGGGTGAATCGCCACAACAGAGTCGAAATCTGCTTTGGTTGCGCCCATCTTCATTGCAACGCCGAAGCCTTGAATCATCTCATCAACCGTGAAACCGATGCCGTGTAGGCCAACGACAGTCTCTTCTTCGCCAGCACATACTAGCTTCATCTTACAAGGTTGACGGTGCTTGGTTACTGCTGTGTACATCGCAGTGAAGCCAGATGTGTAAACCTTGATGTTGTCTTTGCCGTACTTCTCTTCAGCTTCTTGAGTCGTTAGACCAATCGTGCCGATAGGTGGGTGGCTGAATACAACAGTAGGAACTAGGTTGTAGTCCATTTTCGCGTTAGTTTGACCGTTGAATAGACGCTCAGAAAGCTGACGACCTGCTTTAACCGCTACAGGAGTTAGCTCGATACCGCCTTCCATGATGTCGCCAACACAGTAGATGCCAGGAACGTTAGTTGCTTGGAACTCGTCTACTTTGATGTAGCCACGGTCGTTAGTTGCAACGCCAGTTGATGCTAGGTTGATAGCGTCAGTTGCTGGGTGGCGACCGATAGCCCAGATTAGGTGGTCAACGTTTTGAGTGTTGCCGTTCTCTAGGTGTAGAGTCAGTGTGCCATCCGCTTCTTTCACAACTTCTTTAGGCACTGAGTGCGTGTGAAGTGTTGGACCTTCTGCTTCCATTACTTCTACTAGCGTTTCGATGATCATTGGATCGAAGCTACGTAGTGGAGATTCTTTACGACAGAACAAGTGTGTTTCTGTGCCTAGTGCGCTTAGTACACCTGCGATCTCAACTGCGATGTAGCCAGCACCGATAACCGCAACGCGTTTTGGTTGCTCCATTAGGTCGAAGAAGCCATTTGAGTCGATGCCGTATTCTGCGCCAGGGATGTTTGGAATGGTTGGACGACCACCTACTGCGATCAGAATATGATCAGCGGTGTAGTGTTCACCGTTAACTTCAACGGTCTTTACGTCAACACCTTCCCCTGAAACAAAGCGCGCAAAGCCTTTGATTACGTTTACTTTGTTGTTACCTAGTACGCGGTCGTAAGATTGGTGGATACGACCAATGTACGCTTGGCGGTTTTCAATCAGCTTGCTCCAGTTAAAGCTTTTTACTTCAACGTCGAAGCCGTAGTCCTCAGAGTATAGGTTGATTGCTTCAGCGACTTGAGCGCCGTGCCACATTACCTTTTTAGGAACACAACCAACGTTTACACAAGTACCACCAAGGTCTTGAGCTTCGATAAGTGCAACTTTTGCACCGTGCATAGCTGCGCGGTTAGCCGATGCGATGCCGCCTGAACCGCCACCGATACAGATGTAATCAAAATGAGTCGCCATTACTTTCTCCATTTATTGAAGGTTGTAGTCACAGTGAGAGCACTGGATACCTACGTCCTATAGATTCTTAAATTGTCTAATTATTATATTGAGGGCAGATCGGTTGAACTCAATCTCCCTGTTTAAAATTTATTCGTCCACACCACAGTCTGTTGAAGATTCTTCAGTCTATGATGTGGACTCGAGATTACTCGGGTACGATCCACTCTACTTTGAAGTGACCGGTCGCTGGCGCAATTGCTTCCTTCAAGAATGGAAGAATCTCGTTCATTTGGCTTTCTAGCTTCCAAGGCGGGTTAATCACGATCATGCCTGATGCCGTCATGCCACGCTCGTTGGTGTCTGGTGATACGCCAAGTTCGATTTGTAGAATCTTGTTGATGCCTAAGCCTTCGAGACCTTCGATCATATCTTCGATATCACAGCGATTTACTACCGGGTACCAAATTGCGTAGATACCGGTTGCCCAGCGCTTGTGGCTTTGAGCGATTGCAGTCACGACATCACGGTACTCTTTTGCCAGCTCGTAAGGCGGGTCGATCAGTACTAAACCACGACGTTCTTTTGGTGGCAGGCTGCCCTTTAAGCGCTTAAAACCATCTTCTTTGTAGATAGATACCTGACGATCACGGTGGAACTCTTGCTCAAGCAGCGGGTGATCGGCTGGGTGAAGCTCAGTCAGTACCATGCGGTCTTGGTCACGCAGGTGTGCACGTGCAACACGTGGAGAACCCGGGTAGTAACGCAGTTTCTCGCCATTATTGAGAATGGAAATAGACTCAAGGTAGCTTTGAATGTCTTCAGGAAGGTCTGTTTGCTCCCACACACGAGCAATACCTTGCTTGTATTCACCGGTTTTTTCAGACCATCCATGCGTTAAGTCGTAACGACCTACACCAGAGTGAGTGTCATGATAAACAAAAGGCTTATCCTTTTGTTTCAAAGAATTAAGAATAAGGCTCTGTACGATATGCTTTACTACGTCGGCATGGTTACCTGCGTGGAAGCTGTGGCGATAACTTAACAAATTAAACTCTCGTAACACTCTCGAATTAGAGTGTGGTTAGTGTAGGTGGGGTTAATCAGACTATTATAACCCTCAATGGACCATAAATTCTCGAACAATTCAGGGACAGTCGTCAGCTATCTGCAGTTAGTTATTGGTTCTACTATTGAAATTTGCCTTTATGGGCACTATTTAATAACTATTCGCAGGTGATTTTTTAGGGCGAACTTTAGCCTGATGACTGTAAGACGACCTCATTACAAAAAAGACGAAAGTCTCTAAAGCCAAAGGAATGTTTATATGTCTAATCCGCTATTAACCTTCACGGACTTACCTCCGTTTTCACAGATCAAGCCAGAGCACGTAAAGCCTGCAGTTGAGCAAGTGATTGAAGCGTGTCGCAACAAGATAGAACAAGTACTTGAAGGTAATACTTCACCAAGCTGGGACAACCTAGTTGCTCCAATTGAAGAAGTGGATGATCGTTTAGGTCGCATTTGGTCACCTGTAAGCCATATGAACTCTGTCGTGAACAGTGACGAACTGCGTGAAGCGTATGAGAGCTGCTTACCTGTGCTATCTGAATACGGCACTTGGGTTGGCCAACACAAAGGCTTGTTCGAAGCGTATAAAGCGATCAAGGCGAGTGAAGCATTCTCTGCACTGAACCGAGCTCAACAAAAAACTATTACCGACGCACTGCGCGACTTTGAATTGTCGGGCATTGGCTTACCTGCAGATGAACAGCATCGTTACGGCGAGATCAGCAAGCGCCAGTCTGAGTTAGGCTCTCAATTCTCAAATAACGTGCTTGATGCAACCATGGGTTGGAGCAAGCAGATCACAGACGTAGCTGAGCTGGCAGGTATGCCTGAATCAGCACTGGCGGCAGCTCAAGCGGCGGCTGAGTCTAAAGAGCAAGAAGGCTACCTACTGACTTTAGATATCCCATCATACCTACCTGTGATGACCTACTGTGATAACCAAGAACTGCGTAAAGAGCTTTATGAAGCGTACGTAACGCGCGCTTCAGATCGCGGTCCAAACGCAGGTAAGTGGGACAACACTGAGATCATCACCGAGCAACTTAAGCTGCGCCACGAGATCGCGCGCATGCTTGGTTTCAGTACTTACAGCGAAAAATCACTGTCGACTAAGATGGCAGAAACGCCAGACCAAGTGCTTGGCTTCCTAAACGACCTAGCAGTAAAAGCCAAACCGCAAGGTGAGCGAGAAGTTGAAGAGCTACGCCAGTTTGCTGAGAAAGAATTTGGTGTCTCTGAGCTAAACCTGTGGGACATCGCTTACTACAGTGAGAAACAAAAACAGAAACTGTTCGAGATCTCTGATGAAGAGCTTCGTCCTTACTTCCCAGAATCTAATGTGGTTTCAGGTCTGTTTGAGGTACTGAACCGCGTGTTTGGTATGTCGGTAACAGAGCGTCAAGGCGTAGACACTTGGCATGAGTCAGTGCGTTTCTTTGATATCTTTGATGCGACTGGAACACTGCGTGGTAGCTTCTACCTAGATCTATACGCACGTGAACACAAACGTGGTGGCGCTTGGATGGATGACTGTCGTGGTCGTCGCATTACCGAATCTGGCGAGCTACAGACCCCGGTTGCTTACCTAACGTGTAACTTCAATAAGCCAGTTGGTGATAAGCCAGCACTGTTTACTCACGATGAAGTGGTGACCTTGTTCCACGAGTTTGGCCACGGTATCCACCACATGCTAACGCAAGTAGAAGCGGGCGCAGTTGCGGGTATCAATGGTGTGCCTTGGGATGCGGTTGAGCTACCAAGTCAGTTCCTAGAAAACTGGTGTTGGGAAGAAGAAGCGCTGTCGTTCATCTCTGGTCACTTCGAAACGGGTGAAGCGCTACCAAAAGAGATGCTAGAGAAGATGCTAGCGGCGAAGAACTTCCAATCTGCGATGTTTATCCTGCGTCAGCTAGAGCTTGGTTTGTTCGATTTCACGCTACACACAGAATACGACCCTGAAGTGGGTGCTCGCGTACTAGAAACGCTAGCGGATGTTAAGTCTAAGGTGTCGGTACTGCCAAGCCTAGATTGGAACCGTTTCTCACACAGCTTTGGTCACATCTTTGCTGGTGGTTACAGCGCGGGCTACTACAGCTACCTGTGGGCAGAAGTGCTATCGGCAGATGCGTTCTCAGCATTTGAAGAAGAGGGTATCTTCAACACTGAAACGGGTAATCGCTTCCTGAACAACATCCTTGAAATGGGTGGCAGTGAAGAGCCAATGGAGCTGTTCAAACGCTTCCGTGGTCGTGAGCCACAAATCGACGCAATGCTGCGCCACGCGGGAATCAACGCATAATCACGGTAACTATCTAGTTTATTGCGAAAAGAGCCTCTAGTTAGAGGCTCTTTTTTTGTCTGTGCGTTATGCCAAGCAAGGCGAATCAATGTTATGGATTCACATTGCGGTTGATAGGGTTCTGCAATGAAATCAGTGTCTCTGTCGACTGAACTTCATCGATCGCTTGCAGCTTATCGATCAATACAAACTGCAGCTCTTCTATCGACTTACACATCAGCTTTACAAAGATATTGTAAGCACCAGTGGTGTAGTACGCCTCAACCACTTCGTCTAAGGCATTCAGCTTAGCGATCGCCGAGTGGTAATCTTTGGCAGCATTAAGGTTGATGCCAATAAAGCAACACACGTCGTAACCCAGTTTTTTGGTGTTTACCACAACTTCCGTTCGCTCGATAATGTCTGCCGATCTCATCTTTTCGATGCGAACGTGAATCGTCGCAGGGCTGACATCGAACTGCTTTGCCATTTCAGCGTAAGGAGTTCGTGCATCTTCCATCAAGGTTTTGAGAATGGCACGGTCTAGATCATCTAGACGAGCTGTGGTTGTGGACATGCATAATCCTTAGGTTGAATGAAAAACATACCGGCTTGAGTACACATCATAGCCAAGGGTGATAATATTAGCAGTAACTATAGGGTTAGGGTGAATTCAGTGCGATTTTCGTTATTTTTTATTGTGATGTGTTGGAGTGTTTTTGCTTCAGCTCAGGCAAAAGATGTGTTGGTTATTCACTCTTATCATCAAGGCTTTTTCTGGACAGATGATTTCCATAAAGGACTATCTGATGAGCTCGATCGCGATGGGTTATCTTACCGGGTTGTTTATCTCGATACCAAGCGAACTCAAAACGCTGAATACTTAGAGCGAATTTATCAGCTATACCGCACTAAGCTGTCGCATGAAGAGTTTGCCGCTGTAGTCGTCAGTGATAATAACGCCCTCAATCTGATGAAACGCTTAGCGCCCGAACTCAATGGCACGCCCGTTATTTTTGGTGGCATCAACAATTTTTCTCCGCAAATGATTGAAGGCTTGCGCGCAACCGGTATCACTGAAGATATTGATATGGCGAGCAATATTGAGCTGATCAATCGACTTCAATCGACGGTTAAAAAAGTTTACGTGGTTACCGATCACTCGGTAACGGGTGAAGCTATTCGCGCTCAAGTGGATTTATTTCTACAAAAACGCCCTGAGTTTTCTGGGATGGTAGAGCAATATACGCCTGATTCTTATCAAGAACTGATGACGTTCGCGCAACGCGCTGATCTAACTAAAAGCTTGTTGTTCTGGGCCTACTACCGCGACATCAATGGTCGGGTCAGCAGCAAAGAAGACTGGCGTCAGCTCAACAAAAAAACTCAGATGCCATTGTATATTGTGCATGATTTAGGACTTGGGTTTGGTGCGATTGGTGGCGTGATCCACAGTGGAGAAACGCAAGGTCGAGACACGGGGCGCGTGCTGTTGAGCGTGCTGAACAATCCTAAGGCTCCATTGCCATTGGTGGTTGCTGGCGCGCCAGAAATCAAACTCGATTACCAACAGATCTCACGTTGGGATTTGGGTGCAGAGAATGAAGCCTCAGTAACCTTCCTCAATAAGCCGAAGTCATTCTTAATGCGCTATCGCGATGAAATTCGCACCATCGGTTTAATGTTCTTGAGCATGTCGTGTGTTATCGCGGTGTTGGTGTATTACCTTAACCGTCTGAAGAAGAGCGAACGTGCAAGTCGCCAAAGCCAACGACTGTTGGAGTCGATATTTGATCAGAGCCTGCAATTTATGGGCATCATTGATAAGGGTGGCGTGCTGCTGTCGAGTAACAGCAAGTTACATGAGCTGCTTTATAATCAAGGCTATAAACTGGGAACGCCGCTGCAACAACACCAACATTGGGAAAGTTCTGCGCGAGAAGTGCTAGCCGAATATTTCATCGCAAAAAGTGAGCACCCAGCCTTACGATTTGAAGCCGAGGTGTGGTGTCGAGATCGCGGTGCGATGGTGTTGGATATTTCATTGAAGCCGATGCCGGGCAGTGAAGACGAAGACATTCAGTTTCTCTTTGAGGCGCGCGACGTGACCTCACGTAAGCTTGCTGAGAATAAGCTGTTCCAACGTGAAGCAAACTTGAAGCTGTATTACGACAAACAGCCGGTGATGATGATTACGCTCGATGGCAATAATCGCATTCAACAAGTGAACCAGTTTGCCGAAGAGCTTTTGGGATACCCTCTCGATCAGTTGTTGGGCCATCGCCCTAGAGAATTCTATGTTGATGAGAACGCGATGATTCCTCGTCATATCTTGCTGCAACCTCAGCATAAGATTCGTGGTGTGTGGCGTCGTGATATCGAATATCGCCATGCCGACGGCAGCAAGAGCTGGATTCGTGAAAATATCCGCCCGTTGGTGGAGTCTGATCAGCTGTTGATTGTGGGTGAAGACATCACCGAAACGCACGAGCTTTCTGAAAAGCTAGAGTATCAGGCTCGCTATGACCTACTGACTGACACCTTTAACCGCAACCACTTTGAGCAAGAGCTGCAAAAGGCGCTGAAAGAGGTTGAGAGCCACATGCGAACTCACGCAATGTTGTTCCTAGATTTGGATCAGCTGAAAGTGCTGAACGATACCGCAGGACATGAAGCGGGTGATGCTGCGATCTTGTTTAGCGCCAAACTGCTAGAAGACGTACTGCCTTACAATGCGGTGTTAGCGCGAATGGGTGGTGATGAGTTTGCTGTGCTGATGAAAGACTGTACTGAACGAGATGCGGTGAATGTGTGTCGCAGTATTATCTCGATGATGAGTGAGAATCCATTCTTGTGGGATGATATTCGACTCAACCTGACGTGCTCTATCGGTATTCGATTGATCGACCATACAGCAGCTTCACCACAGATGGTGCACGCTCAGGCGGATGCAGCTTGTCATGCCGCTAAAGAAGAAGGTCGCAATCGCTATCATCTTTACCATCAAGATGATGAAGACCTGCGTCGTCGCCATCTTGAGATGGAGTGCGTTAACCTAGTGCATGAGGCCTTGGCTAACGATCGCTTAGAGTTGTTTGCGCAGCGAATTCTTGGCCTAGATGAAGACAGCGATAAAATGCACTTTGAAATCTTGGTCCGCATCAAGAACATCCAAGGGGAATACATCTCCCCGGGGATCTTCATGCCAGCCTCAGAGCGTTATAACATCGCGCATTTGATTGACCGCCAAGTCGTCAGTCAAACCTTGGGTTGGTTGGAGCAACGCCCTGAGGTTATTGAGGAACTGGGGATGTGTTCAATCAATCTTTCCGGTCACTCGATGGGTAACCGTGAGTTTGTCGAATTTTTGATAGATAGCCTGAGCGATTCATCGATACCGTGTCATAAGATTTGTTTAGAGATCACCGAAACAGCGGCCATGAGTAACATGAAGCAGGCGATCAAGTTCTTCACTCGAATCAAAGAGCTTGGCTGCATGATTGCATTGGATGATTTTGGCTCAGGGCTATCGTCATTTGGCTATCTGAAAAAGCTGCCTGTCGATATTGTGAAGATCGATGGCTTGTTTGTACGTGATATTGATGTGAATGAGATGGACCATGTGATGGTTCGCTCGATCAATGATCTTGCCAAGCAGATGGGCAAGCACACCGTGGCTGAGTTCGTTGAAAATACCCAGATTATCGACAAGCTTATCGAACTGGGTGTGAACTACGCGCAGGGCTACATCATAGGGCGACCTAAGCCACTCGCAGAGCTTGTTGAAGAGTTAAGACAAGAGCGAGAGACAGAGCCATTGGTTTAGGTAAGCCGACTTTAGCTGGGAATACTTTTCACCGCTAATATGTATTGTTGAGGCAATCAGGTAAACTGGTTGCCTCTTTTGTTTTGAATACTACTGTCTGTTGGAGACGACCTTGCAACTACAACTGATTTGCGAAGATGCTACCCAAATCGATCATTTGAATGACTTAGCGACCCGCTGGAACTTATCTCATGATGAAAGCAGCGATTTTGCTTTGGTACTGACTAGTGAGCGACTTGAGCTACGTAAAGTCGATGAGCCCAAGCTTGGCGCTATCTTTGTTGATTTAGTGGGAGGCGCAGTTGGTCACCGACGTAAGTTTGGCGGTGGTAAAGGTCAGGCGATTGCCAAAGCAGCTGGTTTAAACAAAGGCGCAACGCCAACTATTCTTGATGGTACTGCAGGCTTAGGGCGCGATGCGTTTGTGTTGGCTTCTCTAGGTTGTAAGGTGCAAATGGTCGAGCGTCACCCCGTTGTGGCCGCACTGCTTGATGATGGCTTGCAGCGAGCGCAACAAGACCCAGATATCGGTGGTTGGGTAACTGAACGCATGAAGTTGATTCACGCATCCAGTCACGATGCTTTAGACAAGCTCAGTAACGATCCTGACTTTGAACAACCTGATGTGGTGTACCTCGACCCTATGTACCCACACCCAGAGAACAAAAAGAAATCGGCTCTGGTCAAAAAAGAGATGCGCGTATTCCAATCTTTGGTGGGTGCCGATCTGGATGCTGATGGCCTATTTGAGCCAGCGATGAAGTTGGCATCGAAGCGAGTTGTGGTTAAAAGACCGGATTACGCAGCTTGGTTAGACGAGCAAAAACCGAGCATGGCGATCGAAACCAAAAAGAACCGTTTTGACGTCTATGTGAAAGCATCAATGACTTAATTGAAGCATCAATAACTTAGATACACGCTAAGAAAATTTCCCGTCATAAATACGATAAATTGCCATTTAACACTTGCGATAGTCGCGTTACAGATGTATATCTAACTAAGAATCATTATTATTCTTAGCTGGAGTTGAAGCATGGCTAAACGCTTTTGTAAGTTAAACCGTCGAGATATCACCGAACACTTGGGCGAGATCCACAGCTTGGTGACTGAACCTAAGTTCGTGTGTCGTTCTTGCGCGCGTTCTTCGGCGGATCAAGCGAATCTATGCAAACCCACCGCAATTCCACCTCTTGGTTGTCAAAACAAACCCGTTGAAGAGAAAGTCGCATGCGGCCTGCTAGCGGAAACATTACCTGCACCAGAACTGTCGCTTGCGGAAATCAACGAGGCAATTGAACCGAGCGTACAAATGTTCGATCCAGCCGCCGCTGATATGGCCCCTGAGCTTGCCAAAAAAGAAGCCGCACAGAAAAAAGCCAAGCTGAAAAAACTGATGGCGAAGGCGAGCGGTGATGAGAAAGCTGAACTCAAACAAGCGAAGAAAGCGGCTAAGAAACAAGAGAAGTACAATAAGAAACTGGCGAAGATGATTAAGAAGCAGCAAAAGCTGTTTAAGAAAAGTCAGAAGCTGGAAAGTGAATTGGAACGAATCAACCTACAACTTGATGATGTTGCCTTCACTGAAACCAAGACTCAGGTAGTGAGCCACAATCAAATCCACTGAAGTTGATTTGAATGGTTTATTGCTACAGCGATGATTTAAAAAGAGCGACCTTAGGTCGCTCTTTTGCTTTTGTGCGCCGAGCATGG